>JBIIGP010000018.1:0-14479 GCA_044236415.1 Acidimicrobiales bacterium
CGAAACCGGCGAGGTAGGCAAGGAGCTCAAGCCATGATGCATCTGCGAATCGCCATCCCAAGAGGACAAACGTGACGAGTGTGAGCGACCCCAGCACGATCGTTCGCTGCGAAACTCGCGGAGTCTCGGAAGGTTGAAAGAGCGGGCGCTCGGTAACGAAGGTCGCAGACAGTCTTGAGATTAGGACACCACATGGAAGAGCAAGAACGATGCACACGAGAAGTCGGATCGTGTCCATCGTCTGCACTCAGTCCAATTGGCTGGCCACAGAGGCCAGCATCACATCGATTGGGGCATCAACTCCGGTCCAGAGTTCGAACTGCACTGCGGCTTGGTGAGCGAGCATTGCGACACCGTTGGCGACAGAAGCCCCTTGAGCACGCGCAACTGCAATCAATGGAGTCTCGAGAGGCTTGTAGACGATGTCGACCAAGATCTGACCTTCGTGCAGTATCGACGCATCGAAGGGAACATCGGTTGGCCCAGGGTCGCCCATCCCGACAGACGTCGCATTAACGACGAGGTCAGCATCGGCGAGATCCGAATGGGCACCCTCGAGAGCGACAACCTCACCACGGTCGCCCGCAAGCGCCGCGGCGCGCTCAGCTCGGCCCAATGTGCGATTCACAACGACGATTTCAGACGCGCCTGCATCGGACAGAGCGAGGATGATTGCACGAGCAGAACCACCTGCTCCTAGAACGACACAACGCTTACCGCTTGGATCAAAAGAAAACCCGTGCTGCAGCGAACGAACAAAACCTTCACCATCAGTGTTGTGACCGGTGAGCAGTCCCCCGTGATTCACAATGCAATTCACCGCGCCGAGGCGCTCTGCTGTCGGCGAAAGTTGGTCGGCACATGCCGCGGCACTTTCTTTATGCGGCATCGTGATGGACAGACCTGCGATACCCAGAACGCGGACGCCAGCGAATGCATCCGGCAGTCCTGCTGAAGCCACTTCGAGAGCGACATAGGTCCAGTCGAGCCCAGCGGCCTCGAATGCGGCGTTCATCAGCGTTGGTGAAAGCGAATGACGAACGGGATCGCCAATAACTGCCGCTAATCGAGTGGCACCAGTGGGCGCCATCAGAAGACCCCACGAGCTTTCGCATCGGCCACGGCTCGATTGAAGTCAGTCAGATTGTTGGTGAAGTAATGGCGACCGTCTTTGTCCGTAAGCACATAGAACAGCCAATCACCTGGAGCGGGATTCAACGCGGCGTTTATTGACTCCTGACCCGGTGAATTGATCGGAGCGGGTGGAAGACCCTTTTTCAAGCGAGTGTTGTAGGGAGAATCGACCTTCAAGTCCGTATTTGTGAGATTCGTTTTGCGCTGCTGAATGGCATAGAGCACCGACGCATCAATGCCGAGTGTTTCGCCACGAGCAAGTCGGTTGTAAATCACTCGTGCGATCTTGGCTCGATCCTCGTCAACCTTTGCTTCCGACTCGACAAGCGACGCAACAATGAGTGCTTCATAGGGCGAAATAGACTTCGTTCCGGCCACACCCTTCAACTTGGCGGTTGCATCGGGAAGACCTTCTGCCTGCGAGACGCGATCGAACGCAGCAACCATCTGATCGATGAGCTTCTGCGCGTTCCCAACGTCTTGTTGCGCAATTTCATATGTTGCGGGGAAAAGGAATCCTTCGATGTTCGTTGAACCAGCAGGCTGCAACGACGGATGCGTGTTCTTCAGCGCAGCATCAAGCGCGGCTGGGTCCATCGTGGGGAACTTTTCGAGCGCGAGTTTTTTAAACTCCGAAACCCACAGGCCTTCACGCACAAGGAATGAAACCGTCGTCGGCGGGGGCGGACCCGCTTTCAGAATGTCGACGACCTCGTCCATGGGGCTGTTGACACGCAGACCCTCATACTTGCCGGCCTGAAAGGGATCGCCACCCTTCCATTTCACGTACCACTCGAAAAGCGTCGCGCTCGAAACAATCTTCTTCTCTGCAAGCGATGTCGCTATCTGCGAGGTCGTCGCGCCCTTCGCGATGCTGAATGCGACTTCTTCGCCTTGCGAACCTGGATCAATCTTTCCTTTGACCCAGAAGCCAGCTGCCGCAATAAAAAGTGCGATGACGATCAGCGGCACGCCGATGAGTAGAGCCCATCGGCCTCCACCACCGCTTCCGCCTCCACCTTTCACGGAGACAAACTCGCCACCGTTGCCATCATTCGCTGTGGCCGAAGCAGGAGTGGCTGCAGGCATCGATCGAGGTGCGGGTGTCTCTGCCGCCGACGACGAAGGCCTCGCGGGAGAAGGCGACACCGGCGGAGCCTGAGGCGTCGAGGGCTCGAGCCCGAAAAGTTCGAACGGATCTGGTTGTTCGGGCACGGCTCGCTCTGTGTGTCGTGGTTAGGAATCGGTTTGCGCAACTCGGCTGTCGAGCCAAGCCTGCAGCATCACCGCAGCAGCGACTTGATCGACCATTTGGCGCTGGGAACGTCCCGACACCTCACCCTCCTGCAGCAGGCGGGTGGCCGTCACCGTGGTGAGTCGCTCATCGTAGGGAACGACCGGGAGTGATGTCGCCGCGACCAGTTCTTCAATCTCTGAACGCACTAATAGGGCTGCGGGCCCTTCCGAACCATCAAGCGAAAGGGGCAGGCCCACCACGAGGGTGTCGACCTCCCATTCCGCTGCAATCCCAAGGATTCTCTGGTGATCGGTCGAATGATCGCGAGACCGTTGCACCGTTTCTAGTGGCGACGCCACCGACCCTGAAGAAAGCGCAATACCGATGCGCCGCTCGCCAAAATCGATTCCAAGGGCTCGCACTAGGAGCGAACCGCCGCCCGAACAAGATCGAGGGCCTCGTCGAGTGCTTCGGGATCTTTGCCTCCGGCTACCGCGAGATCGGCGCTCTTGCCGCCGCCACCCTTCACCTTCTTGGCCGCATCGGCGATGAGTTCGGATGCATTGAGACCAGAGTCGGCGGCTACGGCAGCCACGATCGTGACACCGCCACCGTCGGGTGCGGTACCGAGAACAACGGCTTTGATGCCGGCGCGGTCACGCACTGCAACAGCGAGGTCGCGGACTCCGTCTCGGTCGAGTCCGTCGACACGAGCAATGACAATGCCGTCGACAGCCTGTTCGGCGAGCTCACCAGAACGACCTGCAGCAGCCTGTCGCTCGAGGTCGCGGATTCGAGTGCGAAGGTCTTTCACTTCGGCAACACGGCGTTCGACGGCGTCGACGAGTTCGTCAGTGGCAACACCCATTGCTTCAGCCGCTGCCTTGATGCGTCGCTCGTCTTCACGAAGTCGTTCAAGTGGACCCATGCCTGAAACTGCTTCGATCCGTCGAATGTTCGAACCGATAGAGGCTTCACTGATGATCTTTACCGGGCCAATATCGCCAAGTGCTTTGACATGTGTGCCACCGCACAATTCGGTGGAATGCGGGCCAGCTTCAAGAACCTTGACGACATCGCCGTACTTGTCACCAAAGAACGCAATGGCGCCTATTTCTTCGGCTTTGTCTTTCGTCGTTTCGTAATGACGAGCCGGAGAGTTGGCGAGAATGTCGCTGGCAACGAGGTCTTCGATAGCAACGATTTCATCGTCGCTCAATGCTTCGTAATGGGAGAAGTCGAAACGAAGCCGGTCAGGCCCAACAAGCGAACCTTGCTGCTTAACGTGATCACCAAGAGTTTCACGCAAGGCCCAGTGGAGAAGATGCGTTGCAGTGTGATTGCGCTTGATGGCGTCGCGACGCTCGCCGTCGATGACCGCAGTAACGGTTTGACCAACTTCGATGTCACCTTCAAGAACTTCGAAGCGGTGACGCACAACTCCGGGCGCGCCATAAACCGTTTCAATGATTCGAGCACGACCAGTCGGCGAGGTGACCACGCCAGTATCGCCAACCTGACCGCCCGATTCTGCATAAAACGGCGTGTGGTCGAGAACGATTGAATCGTCAGTAACCGCAAGAACATTTGCATCGATGGCATACGAATCGTCGCCAAGGAAATGCGTAGGACCGTGCTCAGCCGAAATGGCAGCGAATACTTCGACGCTCTCGCCACCCGCACCCTTACGGGCATCCTTGGCCCGCTGACGCTGTTCGGCCATTTCAGAAGCGAAGCCGTCTTCGTCAACATCGTGACCACGTTCGAGCGCGATTTCGCGAGTGAGTTCGAGTGGGAAACCGTGCGTGTCGTGCAAGAGGAACGCGACGGAGCCGCCGATAGTTGCGCCGGGACCGAGTCGATCAAGTTCTGTGTCGAGCAATGCCGTGCCGGATTTCAGCGTTGCTCGGAATCGTTCCTCTTCGCGCGCCACGACCGTGCGAACGAAGTCTTGTTGCTTCACGAGATCGGGATAGGCCTCGCCCATGACTTCGACAGTGGTGTCGACAAGCGTCGGCGTGACGAGATCAGCGACGTCGAGCAAGTAGGCCTCGCGCACGGCACGACGAATGATGCGACGGAGCACATAGCCACGTCCTTCATTCGACGGGAAGACGCCGTCGCTCACCAGGAAACTCATGGTGCGCGCGTGCTCAGCGAGGATTCGAAGCGAGATATCTGAGCGCTCCCCTGCTCCGAGTCGCGTATTGGTAACACGCTGTGCCGTTTCTACGAGCGGAGCGAGGACGTCAGTTTCAAAAACTGAATCGACACCCTGCAACACACCAAGAATTCGTTCGAGACCAGCGCCTGTGTCGATGTTTTTCTTTGGCAACTCGGTGTCGTGACCGTCGGTGTCGCGAGCGAACTGCATAAACACGAGATTCCAGATTTCAAGGAACCGTTCGTCGCTACCCGATGCGGGCCCACCGTCGGGGCCGTATGCCGAACCCTTGTCAACGTAAATCTCTGAGCACGGACCACACGGACCGGGAGGGCCGCCGGGAGGGCCCCACCAGTTATCGGCGTCGAGGAATTGAATTCGGTCGGGATGTACGCCGACCTCGTCGCGCCAAATATCGGCAGCTTCCTGGTCGGTCAGATGGCAGGTGACCCAAAGGAGTTCGGGGTCGATCCCAAACAGGTTGGTGACCATGTCCCAAGCCATCGGGATGGCTTCGTGTTTGAAATAGTCACCGAACGAGAAGTTGCCGAGCATTTCGAAGAACGAAAGGTGGCGGGCGTCGCGGCCGACCTCTTCAAGATCGGAATCCTTACCGCCCGCTCGAACACACTTCTGCACCGTGGTGGCCCGATTGAACGGCGGTTGCTGCTCACCGAGGAAATACGGCTTGAACGGGACCATGCCGGCAACGGTGAAGAGAAGGTCAGGATCATGTGGAATGAGGCTGGCCGAGGGAACAATCGTGTGACCTCGGGCCTCGAAGAACGAGGTGAAGGCGCGGCGCAACTCGTTCGCAGTCATCGGATTCATGGTGAGCTCAGCCTAATGACTGGCAACCGCGCTGACCGATTCAGTGAGCCGCTGCGGAACCTGACGGATCGTCGTTCTCCCAGGACGCTGCTCCGGGATCGTCGAAGGTGAGCGGACCAATGATCTTGAAGCCTTCGCCGTCATCGATGAATCGCGCTTCAGGTGGCCGAGGAGGCGATGGCTTAAGCGTCTCGGTATCGATCTCGAAGGAAACTCCGTTGCGGGCGCGTTGCCGATTCGAGAGAAGGAGCTCAATCGTGACCCCCACGATGAGCCCAACGACGATCACAAGGACGGCTATGGCCACATCCGAGTTTAACCCCGTCGAATAATTTCTGTGCGGCTAAGACAACTAAAGACACACGTGGAGTGAAACCGGGCCTAGCCAGCGAAAATTGACTCTGATTCAGGACTCGCCTGGACCCACTTCTCCCGGCGCCGGGCGAGAATGCTCGCCCCAGCGCCAAGGAGAAGAAGAATCAGACCCATGGCCGCAAACGGCACAGTTTCATTCGAGCCCGTGTAGGGCAGGGCCGAACCGGGCGGGGTCTCTGGTTCATCCGGAACCACCGATGCCTCTGGAGTTACAGAGACCGAGACCGACGGTGCTGCCGACCCGGCCGCGTTCGATGCTGTCACTCGGTAGAGAACAGGACTGCCGTTCACAAGCGGCGCATCAGTCAACGTTGTGGCCGAAGTCGTTGCGATGATCTGCCAAGTGAGTCCGCCATCGAGTGAACGCTCAACCAGGTAGGTCACTGGACTGCCGCCATCGTTGGCCGACGGTGCCCATGTCACAGTTGCCGATCCATCACCCGGGGTAACTGCCGGAATTCCCGCAGGACTCGGTGGATTCGCGGCGAACGCAACGACTTCAGTCCATGGACTCTCGCCGACCACGGAATAGGACTGCACTCGGAACCAGTAACGCGTTCCTGGCTGCAAACCAGTCACTGTGAGCGAGGTTGCATCAACAAGACCGGAACCAGACGGTGACAACAGCCCTGTCACCACATAGTTCGTGCCGATTGATGTCGCCAGTACTCCCGCACCGGCGTGATTGGCATCCGATGTTGTCGATGCCACCGAGAACGAACGGCTCGATGGAGCAATAGCGAAGACGTCAGGCCCAAGTTGAATCGAGTCGGTCCACGTCGATCCGTTCAACGATTGCTCGAGTCGATAACCGACGATTGCTGTACCGCCATCATCGACCGGCGAGGCCCATTGCACAGTGACCTGACCTGGAGCACTTTGCGTGGTCAAGGCTGCCGGCACTGTGGGCGGCGCAACCGGAGCTGCCGTCACCCACACGCTTGCTGCACCAGTACCAGCCGCGTTGATGGCACGAGCTCGGAACACATAGGCAATGCCATTCGTCAGACCGGTCACCGTCACCGATGGCGTCGCGGATGTCGGGCCAGTTAGCCACGTACGCCCACCATCACGGGAAAGTTCAACGACATAGCTCGTGATGTTTGCGCCGCCATTCGAAACCGGCGCCACCCAACTGAGCGAAACCTGACCGTTTCCAGAAACGGACACCATGTTTGTCGGTGCCGAAGACGTCGTCACCGGCGTTGCCGAGACTGATGACGTTGCCGATGCACCAGCACCGATCATGTTCGTGGCCGTCACACGGAATTGGTACGGCGTTCCGTTCGTGAGTCCGACGATAAGGAAGTTACGAGCGGTTACCGCAGACGCAACAATTGCCCAACTCGTTCCACCGTCTGATGAGATCTCGACTCGGTAGGAACTGATTGATGCGCCGCCGTCGCTGGTCGGAGCCGACCACGACAGCGCGATTTGGCCGTCACCAGACACCAACACAAGAGATGTCGGGGCTCCCGGTGCTGCCGCCGGAGTCGCGGTCACCGGTGCACTCGGCGCGCCGCTTCCTGCTGCGTTCACAGCGATGACACGGAAGGCGTAGGCCGTTCCGTTCGTAAGACCCGACAACACAACACCCGTAGTCGAAGTTGTTGTGGCTGTTGCCCAAGTAAGACCACCATCAGTCGAACGTTCCACGACGTACGAGGTCACCGGCGCACCACCATCAGATGTTGGGACTGCCCACACAAGTGCAGCAGTGCCATCCGAGGCAACAACACTGAGGTTGACCGGAGCAGTCGGCGGAGTACGTGGAGCAATCGCTCCTGAAAGCGATACCGACGAACCTGTGCCTGCCGCATTACGAGCAGAGATACGGAAGCGATAGGTAGAGCCGTTGGCTAAACCGGAGATAACTGCGGAGCGATCTGCAGTTGTCACGACGGTCTGCCATGAGATACCACCGTCTGTTGATTGCTCAACGATGTAACTCGAGACAGACAAGCCTCCATCAGTCGCCGGAGCAGCCCACACGATGGTCACTGAACCATCACCTGCAGTTGCAACCGGATTCAACGGCGCACCCGGAACAGTCGACGGAGTCACCGACGTTGCTGAACTCGCAACACCCTGACCGGCGACATTCACTGCACGCACACGGAATGCATATGTCGTTCCATTTGCGAGACCCGACACAACAAATGACGTTGTCGCCGTCGAACCGGCACCAGA
The DNA here is from genome assembly GCA_044236415.1 of Acidimicrobiales bacterium. Classification (GTDB taxonomy): domain Bacteria; phylum Actinomycetota; class Acidimicrobiia; order Acidimicrobiales; family Acidimicrobilacustridaceae; genus Acidimicrobilacustris. The sequence goes on from JBIIGP010000018.1 coordinate 7,932, forward strand.
CCAGGTAAGGCCTCCGTCATTGGAGCGTTCCACGACGTAACCCGTAATCGCCGAACCGCCATCGGTTGACGGGGCCGTCCACGCGATCGTTGCGGACCCATTTCCAAGCGTCGCGCTCAAACTTGTCGGCGCGCCCGGAATCGAACGCGGTGTCACCGACGAAGTTGAAACTGGGAGTCCGGAGCCTGCGTTGTTCAACGCCGTAATGCGGAACTGCTCAGCCGTACCGTTGGTGAGTCCCGATACTTGGTAACTCGTGCCAACCACAGATGCGGCGAGAACAGTCCATCCACCTGCGCCAAGCGAGCGCTCAATCCGGTATCCGGTGACGGGACTTCCGCCATCAGTTGTTGGCACCGCCCACGTAAGCATCACTGAGCTGTCGCCAGCGGTGGCGATAGCCCCTACCGGCTGTCCCGGCGCAGTAAGCGGAGTCGCAGTAACGACCGCAGACGACGCACCGGAGCCAGCAACGTTTGTTGCGCGAACGCGGAAGACATACACGCTTCCATTGGCCAATCCGGTCACCGTGGTCGTGAGCCCATTCACGGTTGTGATCGCAGTCCACGACGCACCACCGTCGAGAGAACGCTCAACGGTGTAACTCGTCACCGCACTTCCGCCGTCGGCGACAGGCGCCGTCCAGGTCAACACCACTGATCCGTCACCAACAGCGACGACCAGTGACGCAGGAGCACCAGGAACAGTGCGCGGTGTCGCCGTGGTTACGCCGCTAACTGCACCCGCGCCAGCGCTATTGATCGCGCTCACCCGGAATGCGACAGCCGCACCGTTGGAGAGCCCAGAAACAAGTGCGCTGGTGACTGCGCTACCGCTGTTTGCTGTCACCGTTGTCCACGTCACGCCATTATCGATTGAACGTTCCACGCGGTAACCGATGATCTGCGTTCCACCCGAGGAGACCGGAGCCGTCCACGAGAGCGAAACCTGTGCGTCACCCGGAGTTGCGATGAGTGCCGATGGGGCACCCGGCACCGCTCCGAAGTTCGGAGTTGCAGTCGCCGACGCTGAGGCTCCGACTCCAGATGCACTGCGTGCACTCACTCGAACTGAGATCGGCGTTCCGTTCGTAAGTCCTCCCGCAACTGCACTGAGGGCAAGCGAGCCGGAGCTCACCGTCATCCACGTTGTGCCGTCGAGTGATGTCTCAACGATGTATTCAACGAGCGGAAGGCCACCAGTCGAAACGGGAGCAGTCCAGGTTGCGACAACCTGACCGTTACCTGCAATCAATGCCAGGTTGGTGGGCGCTCCCGGCGATCCAGCCGGAGTTGCCGGTGCCAACAGGCTCGGCAGACTCGCGCCGGCGACGTTCGATGCCCGAACGCGGAATGCGTACGGAGCACCGTTCACAAGACCGGTAACGGTTGCAGTCGTTGTAAGACTCGTTGTTGCAACCGACCACGTCGTTCCGCCATCGGATGACATCTCAACGATGTATCCCGCCACCGAAGCTCCACCGTTCTGTGCAGGCGCCGACCATGAGAGTTGGACCTGGCCATCGCCTGCGACTGCAACCGGCGTACCCGGTCGACTTGGAACCGCTGACGGAATTGCCGTTGCTGTTGTACTCACCGCGCCAATTCCAGCGAAGGTGATCGCGCTCACACGGACCGAGTAGCTAGTGCCATTCGCGAGTCCGCCGATCACGGCTCCAGTTGCCGGTCCTGCGGTATCGACCGCAACGACCCATACCGAACCATCGGTTGACGTTTCGATGCGGTAACCACTGATGGCTGCTCCACCGTTTGAGGATGGTGCGATCCAGGTAAGCGACAACTGCTGGTCCGCCGAAAGTGCAACGAGGTTTGTCGGCGCTGAAGCCAAACCGCGCGGCTGCACGGCAATCGGAACAGAATTCACGCCAGCAGCACCAGCAGCGATTGCGGCAATACGGAACGCGTAGGCGGTTCCATTCGTCAGACCCGTAACGGTTGCACTTGTCGCCGTCGTACCTGTGTCGGCGATAGCAAGTGTCCACGTGTTTCCACCGTCAGTTGACACTTCAATTTGGTAGCCGTCGACCGGCACTCCACCCGAACTCAGCGGAGCGGTCCAGGTCAGCGCGACTTGACCATCTCCAGGAGTAGCTGCCGGGTTTGTCGGCGCACGATCTGAACCAGTTGGTGGACCAAGCGGAAGCGCAATCGCGATATTTGAAGGAACGGAACTGATTCCTGCGATGTTGATCGAACGAACTCGGAACCGAACTTCCGTGCCGTTCGTAAGTCCAACAATGCTCGTCATGAGGGCTGGATTACCTGTATCGGCAATCACGGTCGTCCAAGTGACACCGCCGTTTGTTGTTTGTTCAACGGAGTAACCCACAATTGGAGCACCGCCGATGGAAACCGGCGCATTCCACGTCAACACAACCGCGGCATCAAGGCCCACCGCAGTCACTGCTGTCGGTGCATCCGGAGCCCGCATCGGCAGTACCGAAACAGGGCCATCCGCCAAGCCGATTCCTGCAGAATTCGCGGCCGAGACTCGGAAGGAAACGGGGACACCATTGGCGAGACCAGTCACAACTGTCGAGGTCCCAGCAAGCGTTGAGACAAGTGTCCAGGCTCCGCCACCGACAGACTTTTCGACGCGGTACCCAGTGATCGGAGTACCCCCATTCGAGGCCGGTGCAGTCCAACTCAACGAGGCCTCTCCGTCGCCCGCAATTGCGGTGATTGCCGACGGTGCGCCTGGCGCTCCAGCGGGAACAGCAGAGACAGGATTCGCAGCGTTGGCATCAATTGCGTTCACTGCGCTGACCCGGAAGATGTAGGTCGAACCGTTGGTGAGACCGTTCACCGTGGCCGAAAGACCAACGACTCCGCTCACCGCAGTTGTCCACGCCGATGCCGATGCAAGGCGATAGTCCACGGTGTAACCCGTCAGCGGCGAACCACCGTTCGAGACAGGCGCAAGCCACGACAACACAACCTGCGTATCGCCGGCCACAGCAGTAACGCCTGTCGGAGCACCCGGTCGTGCAGCAGGAACCGTGACGACGGGAGCCGATGCGGCACCCGAACCAACGGCGTTCACTGCCGAGACACGGAACCAATATGCCGTTCCGTTCGTGAGGTTCGAAATGGTCGTGCTGGTTCCAACGACGCCCGATGCAACCACGATCCAATTCAGCCCATCGAGCGAACGCTCAACGTTGTAGCTGGAGATCGGGGCACCGCCGTCAGATGTCGGAGCGTTCCACGTAAGCAACGCTGCGCCATCGCCAGGCATTGGCGTGATCGACACAACCGTGCCGGGGATAGTGGCAGGAGTGGATGATGCAGTTGCCGATGCGGCACTGGCTCCCACTGCGTTCAGAGCCAACACCCGGAACACATAGTTGGTGCCGTTTGTCAGGCCGGTAATGACTGCAGCCGTCACTGCCGTTCCCGTATTCGCGATAGCTGTCGTCCAACTCGAACCTGATGTCGATGACAGTTCGATGACATAACCAGTGATCGAGGAACCACCGGTGTTGGTCGGAGCCGACCATGTAAGCGAGACCGCCCCATCACTCGGCGTTGCCGCCAAAGCCGTCGGAGCAACCGGGACTGATGCTGGCGTCGCTGAGGTCAAACTCGACGTTGCGCCGACACCGCCTGCGTTTCGAGCCGAAACACGGAACACATATGCCGTTCCGTTCGTAAGACCGGTGACTGCACGAGTCGTTGTCGTTGACGCGGTATCGACAACAACGACCGTCCAATTCAGGCCGCCGTTGCTCGATTGCTCAATGCGGTACCCCGTCACCACGCTTCCTCCGTCGGATGTCGGAGCAGACCAACTAAGGACGACAGATGAGTCACCCGGGCTTGCCGCAAGAGCGAGCGGACTCGAAGCCGACGTGAATGGAGTTGAAGCAATCGTCGACGAGACCGTTCCAACCCCAGCCGCATTGCGTGCACTGACACGGAATGTGTAGGCCGTGCCATTCGTAAGGCCGGTCACGAGTGCCGTTGTTGACGTCGTGCCGGTGTTGGCAGTCACTTCAGTCCAATTTGCTCCCGAGTCGGTCGAACGTTCGATGCGGTAGCCAGTGATCGGCACTCCACCGTTCGAGGTTGGTGCTGCCCATGAAAGCGCAACCTGCGTATCGCTTGCAGTGCCGGCCAAAGCGGTCGGAGCCGCAGGCGTAGTGAACGGCACCGATGTCACAACGGCGCTACGAACGCCGATGAGTGTGCGCGAGGTCGGCACGTCGGTTGTGATCGCAGCGATACGGAACGAATAGATAAGCCCGCTCGTCAAACCGGCGACTGTTGCACTCGTAGTTGTCGATGCTGTGTCGGCAATTGCAGTCGACCACGTCACTCCGCCGTCAGCAGACTGCTCGACGAGATAGCCAGTAATTGCGCGTCCACCTTCGAATGAAGGCGCAGTCCAACTCAGAGCCACCGAACTTGCGGCAGCCACTGCCGTCACCGCAGTCGGTGATCCAGCACTTGTAAACGGCACCGCCGATGTCGGCGAAGAAGCTGCGCCAACACCACCAGCGGTACGGGCACTCACACGGAATGCATACGTCGTGCCGTTCGTGAGTCCGCCGATGACTGTCGACGTCGCGGTCGAGGCCGTATCGGCAATCAGCACTGTGAAGGCACCACCGCTCACCGAACGTTCGATCTGATAGCCCGAAATCGCAGCGCCACCTGCGTCCGTCGGCGCTGTCCACGAAAGGCTGACCTGTCCATTATCTGGCGTTGCGACCAGCGCAGTCGGCGTCGCTGCAGCACCGTATGGCGTTGCTGCGACCGAAGCGCCAGGAAGACCCGATCCTGCCGAGGTCAGTGCTGCAATTCGGAAGCCGTAGGTCGTCCCGTTGCTGAGAGCCGTGAGACTCCGCGTTGTTGCCGTTGAACCAGTGTCGGCAATAGCGATCGTCCAGGTGACACCACCATCAGACGTGGTGTCGATGCGATAACCGGTGATAGCCGATCCTCCGGTTGTCGCCGGTGCAGTCCACGAAAGCGTGACCTGCCCATCTCCCGCCACCGCAGTGAGCGCGGTCGGAGCAGTGGAAACACCGGTCGGTGTCGTCGTTGCAATTGCTGATGCAACACCAACGCCGGCAGCGTTACGCGCCGAGACTCGGAATTTGTAGGACGCTCCGTTCGTGAGTCCAGCGATGGTGACGCCGAGGCCACCGACTGAGCCTGCAGCAACGGACCACGTCACACCGTCGTTACTCGACATTTCGACCGAATAGGAGCTGACCGTCGAACCGCCATCGGATGAGGGCGCGGTCCAAGCGAGAGCAACCGAAGTATCACCTGCAGCCGCTACCAACGAGGCCGGAGCACCCGGGACGGTGACGGGTGTCGTCACAGTCGACGCACTCGGGATACCTGCGCCACCGCTATTGATCGCGGTGACACGGAAGAGATACGAGGTTCCGTTCGTGAGACCGGATGCAATTGCTGTTGTTGCTGTTGAACCAGTGTTCGCCACGACCGAGGTCCATGTGGCACCAGCATCCGTCGAACGCTCAATGCGGTAACCGACGATTGCCGAGCCACCGGTCGAAGTGGGCGCTGTCCACGACAACGATGCCTGTGCATTTCCGGGCGTCGCGATGAGCGCTGTCGGAGCACCGGCAAAGCCGGCCGGGATTGCCGAGACAATCGCCGACACTGTGCCGAGGCCAGCCGCGTTGCGCGCAGTGACACGGAACCTGTAGGTCGTGCCGTTCGCGAGTCCACCGATGGTCGTTGACAATCCGTTCACGGTCGCTGCAGCGACTGTCCATGTCGTTCCGCCGTTTGCGGACTGTTCCACCTGGTAACTCGTGACCAAGGATCCACCATCAGCCGAAGGAGTCGTCCACGAAAGAGTGACTGCCGCATCAGAAGCAACTGCGGTTGGCGTCGCTGCCGTGCCGGGAATCGTGTACGGCGTCGCTGACGCGACCGCCGACGATGCGCCGAGTCCCCCCGCGTTTCGTGCTGAAACTCGGAACGCATAGTTCGCTCCATTGGTAAGACCAGTCACCGTCGTAGTGAGGCCAACGACCGATGCGGCGGCCACAGTCCACGTTGCGCCGCCGTCGAGCGAACGCTCAACCTGGTAGCCGGTAACGACCGAACCACCGTCGGCTGTCGGCGCGGTCCACGAGACCACGACCTGACCATTTGCAGGAGTGACAGCGATCGACGCTGGCGCAGTCGGAGCGCCAACCGGCGTTGCTGATGCATTCGCCGAGAACGCTCCCGATCCGAGTGCACTCACTGCCGCAACACGGAAGGTCTGAGTTACGCCACCCGGAAGTCCGGTGAGCACGGTTGAAGTCAGCGTGCTTCCTGTACTTCCAACAGCGACTGTCCACGTGATGCCGCCATCGGATGAGCGCTCGATGCGATAGCCCAGAAGCGCAGAACCGCCGTTGCCAGCCGGAGCGGTCCACGAAAGTGAGACCTGGCCAGTTCCTGCCGTCGCGACGAGGTCGGTTGGTGCACCAGGAGCAGCGAATGGCGTCGATGTCACTGCACCAGAATCGGGCCCGAAACCAGCAGCGTTTTGTGCCG
>JBIIGP010000211.1:0-3880 GCA_044236415.1 Acidimicrobiales bacterium
AACGCATCACAGCTTTGTATCCACGTGCGGTGAGGCCGTCGCGAAGGAGTGCACCATTTGCTGACTCGACGAGGAGGATGACAACTCCCTCGTCGCCCTCAACAGAGTGTGCGATTTCGATGTCAGCGATACTGACGTCGAGCTCTGTCGCGATCATTGTGATTCCAGCGAGAGCACCCTTCTGGTCAGCAACGGGGATGCGCAACTCGGCGAGATCTTCGGCACGGGCAAAGCGAGCAGGCAACGCAAGCCGCGCTGACCGTGCACGCTCCAGTATCGAAACGAGTGCGTCTCGATCTCCATCAGCAACAATCGAGCGAACTGAAGAAAGCGCCGCAACAAGTCGATCGAGTTCGGTAACAATCGCTTCTCTATTCTCATTGCAGATATCTGGCCAAATGCCGGGATGGCTTGCGGCGATTCGGGTCATGTCACGAAAACCGCCCGCTGCCAGACGCATAAGGCTTCGGTGTTCGATTGAGCGCTCATCAGCGAGACCCATGAGACTCGCCGCCGTCAGATGCGGAACATGAGAAACGATTGCCACCATTGAGTCGTGTTGAGCGGGCGGTAACGACACGACCTCAGCCCCGAACCCCGAAACGATGCTGCGAATTGTCGCGAGCGTTTCGTCGTCCGTCGTCTCTATGGGAGTGAGCACCCAGGTGCGCCCTTCGAAAAGATCCGATCTCGAACCGTCGACACCTTCCTGCTCTGAACCAGCCATCGGATGGCCACCGATAAACCTTGGGTTCTCCATCAACTGGAGTAACGGTGTCTTGACGCTTCCAACGTCGGTGACGAAACCCGTTGTGTCTCGCAGTGCGACTTCGACCTCATTGGCAATCACACCAACCGGTGTGGCGACAAACGTGAGATCGACATCATCGAGAAAACCCTCGGGCGCAATCGAATCGATTGCGCCGACTGCAAGAGCCCGCTCAAGACATGAGGTGGAGCGGTCACGACCAAGAACTTGCCAACCCGCTTCACGCAGACACAGGCCGACTGATCCGCCTATGAGACCGACGCCGATAATCAGTGCTGTGCGTTGTTCTGAATCCGGAGCCATAGCGGTCACTCCGGCAGATCGTCGCGTAGTCCGCTCGCGCCTTCGAGGTACACGTGACGAAGTTCAGAACGTGATCGGGATGTCGAAAGATGCATGAGCACGCGTATGCAGAAAGGAGTTGCCCCAGTGATATCGAGTTCGCGGGCACAGATGAGCGGAATATCGCCGAACCCGATGTCGCGAGCAGCCGAGGCCGGGAACATCGAATGGATGTCGTCGGTCGCAGTGAAGAGAACGCTGATGATGTCGTCATGCTCGACGCCATTGCGCTCGATCATTTGTTCAAGCAACGCAATCGTGCGAGATCGAACATCGTCGGCGGTATCAGCATCAATGGTGGTGGCGCCGCGAAGCGCTCGGACAGCAGAAGTCACAATGTGATCCTAGAACGGTGAGGTCAGCGAGCCGAGGGAGATTCATTGGAGCGGGCTACCGCAGCACGCTCTAGAGAACGAAGTTCGTCGCCCGTAAGTGGACGCCACTGCCCCGGCTTGAGCTTCCGATCAGCGAGAGGCCCGATGCGGGTACGAATCAGGCGCTTCACCGGATGCTCAATGGCATCGCACATACGACGAATCTGACGATTCCGACCCTCGTGAATCGTTATGCGAACGATCCCCGGGCCGAGAAGAGCAGCCTTCGCTGGAGCGGTAATTCCATCATCGAGCATGACTCCTTCGCGAAGCATTCGGAGTTCGCCACGAGTCGGCTCGCCTTCGACGTGGGCGATGTATTCCTTCTCAACTCCAAAGGAGGGATGCGTCAGCCTGTGGGCAAGATCACCATCGTTGGTGAGAAGCAAGAGACCCTCTGTCTCCATGTCGAGACGACCAACGGGAAAAACGCGCGGCTCTTCGGGTACGAGTTCGAGAACTGTTGGACGCCCCTGAGGATCATCAGCGGTAGTCACTACACCAGTTGGCTTATTCAGAAGTAAATGAACGAGCCCAGGCCGGACCCCGATGATGACGCCGTTGACGGCAACTTCATCGGTCTCTGCTGTGACTCGGCGACCGAGTTCAGCAACTTCTCCATTGACCGTCACTCGGCCGTCGGCGATGAGGTCCTCGCAAACTCTCCGACTGCCGATACCGATGCGGGCCAGCACCTTTTGAAGGCGCTCCCCCGTTCGTTCCTCGTCGGTCACACCGAGCCGTCCCCGTCGAGCAGATCGCCCAACGAAGGTCGAATGCCATCGGCCGAATCAGCGCTCTCAGAGACGGAACTCACGACCTCTTCAGCGGCCGAGTCAACACGGAGACCCATTTCAAGTGCTTCAACGACGTCGGCACCCGGCACGAAATCGGCAATCGACGGCAACTGTGAAAGCGAGTCAAGACCCATCTTCATAAGAAACTCTGGCGTCGTTCCAAACATGACGGCCTGACCGGGACCAGGGTCGCGAGCAACCTCGCCGATGTAGCCACGCTGCTCGAGAGTTCGTACGACGCTGTCGACTCCGACCCCACGAATCGAAGCGATCTGGGCTCGGCTAATCGGTTGCTTGTACGCAACAATCGCCAACGTCTCAAGCGCGGCAGCCGACAACTTCGCCGACTGGCCTTCGAGAACGAACTGTTCGATGTATGGCGCTTGATCGGGATGGCTCTGATAACGCCAGCCACCGGCAACGCGTACAAGTTGAAAGCCGCGCTCGGCGCTTGCGTATTCGGCACCAAGCTCAACAAGGATTGCTTCGACACGCTCAGCCGGCATACCCGTCAACTGCGCCAGCATGTCGGTCTGTACTGGTGTGTCGGCAACCATGATGATCGCTTCGAGTGCTCTTTTGATATCGGCAGACATGAGGAACCCTTAGCCGTCGTAGTTGTCGATGTCGGCGAGGTCCGCCACACCGATGGCCGGGGATCCGACCCAAATGATCTCGATATCGCCAAATGCTGCCGGCTGATCGAGTTCGATGAATCCCTGCTTGAACAATTCGAGTACAGCGAGAAAGCGGACAACGATCTCGAGTCGCTCAACGAGAGTGTCGGTGAGGCGACGGAACGACACACGACCAAAACGCGGTAGTTCATCGATAAGTTCTTCAACTGCCTCGCCCACACTTACGCGAACGCTATGAATGTGTTCAACGCTTACAACCGGAACCGGCTTCGGCGTCATTGCTCTGATGTACGCCGCACGAACATCGTCGATGTCGACACCTTCGAGAAGGTCTGGGGCGAGTTCTAGGTAACGCTCGTCTAGACCAGCGCGACGGGGCACACACATCGCAGCGTTATCGAAGAGGTCGGAGAGAACATGCGCCGCGTCCTTGAATGTCTTGCAGTCGAGCAATCGAGCGATAAGAAGGTCACGCTCTTCCCAGAGCGAGAACTCGTCGTCGAGATCGATGTCAGCGTCCTCGGGCAGGAGACGCTTGCATTTGAGTTCGACGAGCGTGGCTGCAATCAGAAGGAACTCGGTGGTGATTTCCAAGTCGAGATGCTCAAGTTTCTCGATCTCGACGAGATAGGCGTCGACGATTCGAGCGAGTGAGATCTCGTAGAGGTCCACCTGTTCCCGAAGGATCAGGTGGAGCAGAAGGTCGAAGGGACCCTCAAAGACCGATGTCTGGACCTCATATGGCACGAACTCACGATAGAGGCGCCCGGAGGGGTCAAAGTGCATTCCGTTCCCGAAACCTCCGCCGGGACCTCTAGCATCGGCGGCCATGACGCGTGTCTTCTCGGGCATCAAGCCCACCGGTCCGGTCCAGCTCGGCAACCTCTTGGGTGCCCTGCGCCACTGGGTCGCCGACCAGGACGAGGCAGACACCATTTTCTGCGTGGTTGATCTCCACGC
>JBIIGP010000212.1:0-3825 GCA_044236415.1 Acidimicrobiales bacterium
CGCGAGTGAGACGCACGAGTGCGACCTCAAGCGGAATGCGTGGATCGAGCGCGTCTTGGATTCCAACGAATGCTTCGCCGAGCGACTCGAGTGCGCGAGTTGCGCCAGCAGCACCAAGGCGACGGCCTTGTTCGGTAGCGCGAGCGCGGTCGGTGTCGGTAAGACGCGAAAGGTCGGCGCCAACTGATGCAAGAAACACGTCGCGAAGTCGGGCAATGAGTGCTTCGCCAAGAACGCGTGGGTTGCGACCACGAGACAGCGCGCCTTCGACAGCAATGAGCGCACGACCGGTGTCGCGTTCGCATAATGCTTCGACAAGTTCGTCGACTGCGTCTTCTGAGTCGGGGATTCCGCCAGCGGCAACAACGCGATCAAGCGCCGAAAGTGTGTCGCGCGCGGATCCGGCGCCGACACGCAACACGTAGGCGCGGCCCTCGGGTGAAAGTTCAAGATCGGCATCGGCAACGACGTGGTCGACGAGACCTTCGAGGTCGGCTGCCGAAAGCAGATGCACTTCGAAGTGTTGCGTGCGACTTCGGATGGTAGGCAGCACCTTCTGGGGGTCGGTGGTGGCCAACACGAAGATGACATGCGACGGTGGTTCTTCGAGCGTCTTCAACAATGCATTCGACGCGGCGGTCGAGAGCATGTGGACTTCATCGAGGATGTACACCTTGTAGCGGCCGGGAGTTGCGAGCGATGCACTTGAAATGAGATCGCGAATCGCATCGACGCCGTTATTGGAAGCAGCATCGAGTTCATGAACATCGAAACTGGTTCCGGCATCGATTGAAAGGCAGGAGTCGCACACGCAGCAGGGTTCGCCCCCGGCTGGGTTCTCGCAATTGAGGACCTTGGCCAAGATGCGAGCCGTTGAGGTCTTGCCCGTGCCACGGGGACCGGAGAAGAGATAGGCGTGACCGAGTCGGTCTTCGGTGACGGCGTTGCGTAGCGCCGAGACGAGGTGCTCTTGACCACGGACCTCGCTGAAGCGGGTCGGGCGATAACGGCGGTAGAGCGACTGGTAGGACATCGGGGCGAGCCTACCGATCGGCTGGGACTGCCATCGCCCGAAGTTGGATCGGGTCTGAGGCGCGAAACGACCCGCTCCCCCGTGTGACGGTCAGGCGACCTGCGGCACATCGGTGGTCCCGTTGAGAGCTGCTGCCTTCCGGCCCTGACTCGATTCGCGGGTTCCGATTGCACAGGACCCGACCGCCACACGCGAGAGCGGGTCTGGAGGAACGATACCCTGTCGGACTGGAATGCCATCCGGCCCTGTCGGTTGGTCCCCGGGAGGGGTGCGAGAGCGGCCGAATCGGCACGCTTGGAAAGCGTGTGTGGGGAAACTCACCGTGGGTTCGAATCCCACTCCCTCCGCCAAAAATGCTTTGAGAGAAACGTGATCGGAGACGAAATGGGAGAAGCAGTCGATGCCTCCGCACTCTCCGATCACGACCTCATGGGTCTCGCTCTCGAACAAGCGCGACTCGCTGGCGAGCAGGGTGAAGTTCCGATCGGTGCCGTTGTTGTGATCGACGGCAAGGTCGTTGCTCGACGTCATAATGAGCGCGAACAGTCCCAAGATCCCACTTCACATGCGGAACTTCTGGCCGTTCGCGATGCGGCTGCAGCGGTTGGTTCCTGGCGACTCGAGAACGCCACGGTGGTCGTCACGCTTGAACCGTGCGCAATGTGCGCTGGCCTCATGGTGAATGCGCGCGTCGGACGTGTGGTGTTCGGCGCTCGTAGTTACGAAAACGGTGCGTGCGGTTCGCTGTATCACTTGGGAAGCGATCCTCGACTCAATCACGAGTTCACGACGACGTCCGATGTGCGGGTCGAGGAGTGCAGCGAACTGCTGTCTTCCTACTTCGCCGGTCTTCGCTGACCCGGAACCCGTCCCAGACCCGCGTTGGCCCCCTTCGAAGGGCGGCCACTAGTGTCGAAGACGGAAAGTTGCCAGAGCGGACGAATGGGGCGGCCTCGAAAGCCGTTGTGGCCTTCGGGTCACCGAGGGTTCGAATCCCTCACTTTCCGCCACCAACGCCGGCGCCTGCAGGGCGCCGGTGGCGCGTTTAGGGCCGTAGCCTGAGCAGACCATGATGCCCAGTTCGCTCCATTCAATGATGGCCGGCAATCGCGACGCGATTGCCGGTAAGTCGCTCAGTCGTCGGACAGTCCTCCGAGTTCTTTCCTACGCCAGCCCGTACCGATGGGCGATCACAGCATTTCTGATCGTCATCGTGATCCAGGCGTTACTCGGGCTTGCTCCAGCTCTGTTGTTTCGTCAGATCATCGACAAAGCAATTCCCGAAGGCAACCGCGGCCTGCTGCATGTTCTTGCGGCAGTCGTTATTGCGGCGGCGGTTTTTTCTTCCGCGATGTCGTTCTTTGAGCGCCTCTACTCCTCGCGCATTGGAGAAGGACTGATCTTCGATCTTCGGGTGAAGTTGTTCGATCACGTATCGGCAATGCCGATTGGGTTCTTTACGCGAACTCAAACTGGCGCGCTGATGAGCCGGCTGAATAACGATGTCATCGGTGCGCAGCGGGCAGTCACTACCACCCTCGGTTCGGTTGTTTCAAACGTCATCGTCTTAATCACGACATTGATTGCAATGTTCTATTTGGAATGGCGCCTGACGATTATTGGTATTTTGGTTCTGCCGATCTTCATCATTCCTGCCAAGAGAGTTGGGCGAAAGTTGTCGGCGATCACACGTCGTGGTTTCGACTTGAACGCTGTGATGAACACGCAGATGACGGAACGCTTCAACGTGTCGGGCGCACTTTTGGTGAAGCTCTTTGGAAATCGAAAGCGCGAGAGCAAGGAATTCTCCGATCGAGCGGCAGAAGTCCGTGACATTGGCATCCAGAGCGCGATGTACAGCCGCACCTTTCTCATCGCACTTGCTCTCGTTGGCGCAATCGGAACGGCCCTTGTGTACTGGATCGGCGGACAGCTTGTTATTTCCGATGCGATCACACTTGGAACGTTGGTTGCATTAGCCGCACTGGTGACACGCATCTACGAACCGCTCACTGCGCTTTCGAGTGCTCGTGTCGACATCATGACTGCACTTGTTTCCTTCGATCGCGTCTTTGAAGTCCTCGATCTCCGCAATTCGCTTGACGACAAAGAAGATGCGATTGATCTTCCCCCTTCCAAGGGTGCAATCGAGTTTGATCACGTGACCTTCCGCTATCCATCTGGCGCGGAAGAGTCACTTGCTTCCCTCGAAATCGGATTAAGTGGGTCGGTCGACGATGGCCCAGGTGCTGAAGTTCTTCACGACGTATCGGCTTCAATTCTTCCTGGGCAGTTGATCGCACTCGTGGGACCATCGGGCGCCGGCAAAACGACAATGAGTTCTCTTGTGCCGCGTTTGTACGACGTCACCGAAGGTTCGGTGCGTATCGATGGTCACGATGTTCGTGATCTCACGTTGGATTCATTGCGCGGTGCAGTCGGCGTGGTGTCTCAGGATCCACACCTTTTCCATGACACCGTTGCCGAGAACCTTCGCTATGCCCGACACGATGCCACCGACGCCGAGATCGTTGCTGCCTGTCAGGATGCACAGATTCACGATGTGATTGCTGCGCTTCCCGACGGTTACAACACCGTTGTCGGCGAGCGGGGCCATCGTCTCTCCGGCGGCGAGAAGCAGCGTTTGGCAATTGCGCGCGTCTTGGTGAAAGCGCCGGCGATCGTCGTTCTCGACGAAGCAACAAGTCATCTCGATTCCGAAAATGAATCGCTTGTGCAAAAGGCCCTCGCCACTGCGCTCGCAGGCCGAACGGCGCTCGTGGTGGCTCATC
>JBIIGP010000213.1:0-3810 GCA_044236415.1 Acidimicrobiales bacterium
ACAATCGGATGGACGGAACTCACGCTGTCGAAAGTTGCTGAAGCGGTTGACCGGCACGTGAGTTCGCTCTATTCCCATGTCGACGGTCTCGATGCACTTCGGCGTGAAATCGCGGTGCTCGCGGTAACCGAGATTGGCGATGTTGTCTGGCGAGCAAGCGTGGGTCGCAGTGGGGCTGACGCGCTCACTGCAATTGCCGAGGCGGAGCGCGACTTCGCCCGACTGCACCCTGGGCGTATGGCTGCGCTGCGGGGCCATCTCGGAGCCGACGACGCAGAATTCACAGAACGGGCCCAGCGCATTGCCCAGCCAATCCGAACGGTGCTCGCCTCGTTCGGATTGGACGAAAAGCAGGTCGCCATCGCCCACCGCGTCTTCAGCGCGTCGGTTCGGGGCCTCATCGAACCCGGCACACCCTTAGGGCGTGCTGACGACGACATCGCGCTTCAGGCCACGGTCACCCTCTTTGTCACCGCCCTCGAAAGCGGCAACTGGCCAACAGTCGAAAAAGCCCACCGCTAGGCGGGCGTGCCTGATCGAACCGTCGTCGTTGTTGTCGTTGAACCGGAGGAGCCTGAAGCACCCGAACTCGATGTAGTTCCATCGGGAAGTGATTGTGCTTGGCTAATGAGCGTCTGTGCTTCCTTCACCTTTGCCTGATAGCCAGCAAGATCGCCGTTTCGAAGCGCGGTGTCGGCATCGGTTAATGCCTTGGCCGCTTGATCGATCAATTGATCCTTTGTGGCATTCCCAGTCGACGGAATAGTGGTTGTCGTCGTGGGATCACTCGGCACAGATCCGCCATCGGCGGAGCCATTGCTCGTGGTGTCATCGGGCGAAGCAATACCCGATTCGAAGGTTTGCGGGTTCGCTCCCGGGAACAGCGTTTGCAGGGCCTCGCGAAGCGTGGGCTTCATGACGACCTGTCCGCCAAACACGGCGATGACCTGCTTGAGTTCAGGGATCGCTGTGTTGTTGTCTGACGACACATACAGAGGACGGATATAGATAATCGAGTTGTTGACCGGGGTCAGCATCAAAGCGCCGAACTGCGTACGCGAGCCCTGTTGGTTGAGCAAGGTCGTGTATTTACTGACCTCGGGGTCGGCGAGAATATTGGCGTTGACGATTGCAGGGCCGTCGATATTGAAACCAGAAGGCATTTCGTACACAGTCAACTTGCCGTACTGCGCAGGATCGCTATTTGCGACCATGAATGAAGTGAGCGTCTTTTTGGAGTCATCGTCGGAGAACGGCACAAACGGACGCAGCATCACAAACGATTCGTTGTCCTCGCCTGGAAGTCGAATCAGCGAATACACGGGGCTGATACGTGCCTCTCGCGTGCGCACAACAGTCGTGCCATTCACTGTTTGAGTAGAAGCAACGACTGGCGACGAACCGTTCACCGTGGAACCCGGATCCTGAGCAACGGACCAACTCGATGACTTCTCGTAGAACGACTTCGGATCGCTGATGTGATAGCGACCGAACATGTTGGTCTGCACCCGGAAGAGATCTTCGGGATAGCGCCAATGTGCTTTCAGTTCGGCAGGCATCTCGTCGACACCCGCAAACAAGGCCGGGAAGGCCTTCTGGTAGGCATTGACGATCGGATCAGAGGGATCGACGATGTAGAGCTTCACTGTGCCGTCGTAGGTATCGACCACACCCTTGACCGAATTGCGGACGTAGTTGAATCGCTTGCCGCCAAGGTCGCTGCCAGCCGGTAGTCCGCTTGAATCGGCACGCTGAGCGTTCGGATAACGATCAGTGGTTGTGTATCCGTCGAAGATGTAAACGACTCGTCCGTCTTGAATTACGGGATATGGATCGTTGTCGAACTGCATGAACGGAGCCACCGCTTCAACACGCTGGCGGATATCGCGCTGATAGACGATGCGGGAATCAGACGTAAGGAAGTTTGAGACAACAAGGTTCCAGTCTGAGAACCTCAGTCCGTACGCAGCCTTCTTGAAGAAGGAATCAACCTTCACGCCGCCAGAGCCGGAGTACTCCGTGAACTTGGTTTGGCCGTCAGCCTCGATGAAGTCGATCTCCTCGCGGGTTGCGTTGGTAATCGCATAGCCGGTGACGTTCTCGCCGTAATACAACTGCGGAGTTGAAACTTCAGTCGTGATTCGCGATGTATCGGTGATCTGAGGAACATTCCTGATCAAGAAATCGGGACGACCTTGCGTGGTCGTTGCATTGGCCGGGGCA
Organism: Acidimicrobiales bacterium; assembly: GCA_044236415.1. GTDB lineage: Bacteria > Actinomycetota > Acidimicrobiia > Acidimicrobiales > Acidimicrobilacustridaceae > Acidimicrobilacustris. The sequence continues at coordinate 2,224 of JBIIGP010000213.1, forward strand.
AGGGCCACGCCGTATCCGTGGGTGTAGGCCAAATGCTGGCCTTCCCATGAACTCTGCGGGATCTGCCCAACATTGAGATCACGAGTACCAATGATCACCTGAGTATTGGCAATTTCGCCGGAAGGGGTCTTGATCGGATAGCGATCGACATCAAGCTCATTGAATCGAAGCTGTGAGTACTGGCTTTGCAAACGCTGGTAGGTCGGTTCAACGATCGTCGGATCAAGCAACCGGATGTTGCGAATCGTTCCTGGGTTCTCATTGACGTTTTGTGTCGCAACCGATTTATCTTGATTGTAAATAAACGGTTTGGTGTCGACCTCGCTGAGGCCCAAGGCCGTTCGCGTCGCAGTGATGTTGTGGTCGATGTACGGCGTCTCTCGAGTTGATTCCTCGGGTTCAACCACGAAGCGCTGGATAAACGCCGGATAGGCAACACCGGCAACCACCGAGATGAGCGCCCAGAGGCCAACTGCAACAACTGGAAGCGTCCAACCGCGTCGCCAAATGTTTGCGATGAACAGACCAAAAGACAAGATGGCGATGAAGAGCAAGAGATAGATCGCAGGAAGTTGAGCCTTCACGTCGGTGTAGGTCGCACCGTCAACCGTTCCGCGCGTTGAGTAGGTAAGCGCAAAACGCTGCAGCCAATAATCAGCGGCCTTCACTAATGCCAGCAACCCAAGCAACACAGAGATATGTGCCTTGACCTGAGGAGTGACTCGCTCCCCGGCGGCCTGCAGTCGGATGCCGCCGTTGAGGTAATGCGCAACGACAGTCACGATAAGAAGAATGATGCCGGCTGCGAAGAGCCAATTCACGACCGATGAGTAGAACGGAAGCTTAAAGACGTAGAACCCAACATCGGTTTGGAACGTTTGATCGTTTACGCCGAAGCTTCCGCCATTGCGGAAAAGGATCCACTGATTCCAGTCACCCGACATTCCCAATCCGGCAAAAAGCGCGAGAACAAATGAAACGACAACACGAACCGTCTTGGTGCGTCGACCGATCGTTTCGTGATAGCGCTCAAGCAAATCGTCTTCTGGTCCGATCGGGCGAACTTTCGGACCGATGCGATCGGCAATCACCAAGTTGATGAGCACCATCACAAAAAATGCTGCAGTGAAGATTGCACCAAGAGCGATCTTCGCTCCGAGCACTCCGGTGAAAACTGAGCTGAGACCCAACGAGTCGAACCACATCCAGTCGGTCCAGAAGCCGGCGAGGCCGCGTAACGACATGAACAGGACAAAGACCACCGCCGCGGTCACGATGAGGGCAAGGCGACCTCGCGAAATACGGCGACGCTGGGGCATGTCAGTTGGGGTTCGCATACATCCCCAGCCTACGGGCGTTGCGGGCCTCTTCCGGGTCGCGCTGTTTAGGAGACAGGAAGCACGGCGCAGTGGCAACCAGGGTGCAACGGGGGCACCTTGTGACCTGTGGGGAAGGCCCCACCACGATCAATTGGTCCGCCGAGAGCATTGTCTTCGCAGTCGGGTGAGGGGCCGTCGCCTGCCGCAACAACCCAGCGCACCTTCGAGTTCTTGGGCAATCGGTCGAGAACGCCCCGATTCGCGGCCG
>JBIIGP010000020.1:0-14119 GCA_044236415.1 Acidimicrobiales bacterium
TTGACCCCAACGGTGAGTTCACCCGGTTCGGGTTCGATCCCCAACAGTCGGTCGAGCGCGAGTTCGAGTTTGCGCTGCTCGTTGTCGAGGTCGGCGATGACCTGTTGGTCGTCGGGTTGACGGCGAGAGCGTAAGCGATCGAGTGCTTCGTCGGTGTCGTTGAGTCGCTCGATGAGCACGCGCTGCCATGCGGCTTTGTGTGCTTCGAGGGTGGAGAGGTCTTCCGCGGACGCTTCGCCCCAGGCAGCGGCTTCAACCATCGTTTCGAAGCGCGCCCCGTGAACGTCGATGCTCGGCGCATCGGCGCGCGCATCGTCTCGTTCGGGCGTATCGATCGGTTCGATCTCAAGTTCTTCAGGCACAAAGGTCCTTGGTGGTTTCGTGCAGGCACAGTTCGTTGCGACTGCTCGTGGTGCCGTTTCCCCGGTTGGCACCGGTCATGCTCCGCAACGCTCCGCCCCTCACCCACGAGGAGATCGGCCGCTGCGTGCCGTACGGCTCCGGACAGAATGGGGAGGTCCAGAGCGATGAAGAACTCTGCTGGCCTGCATCGGCCACCAGGTGTCGTCATCCGCCCGGTCGGGCTGCGAACGCTTCTCCGCGACCCAGACCGGTCTGCTCACCCTATCGGCAGGATCAGCGGATCGGGCAATTGGTGGGGGCAGGTTGGTTAGGAACCCAGATCTGGGGTCACGGAGACTTCGCTGGCCTTGACCGATGCCCAAATGTCGTCGCCAACATTGAGGGCGAGGGCCTGGGCCCCAGCAGGCGTGAGTTCGGCCAACAGTGGAATCGGACCATTCAGCCGAGCGCGGACACGCTCCGGATGCCGGTCGAGGTCACTGATTGTCATCTTCCACGCGTTGCGAGCGCTTCCCTCGGGCTCGGCCCGATGAAGGCTGACCGCTGCTGGGCGAATGGATGCGACCGATGGGCCTGTCGGGGAGTCGGCCGGAACGACGAGACGTGCTCCGGATGCCGTTATTAGAGCACCGTCGCGAACCTCGCCACGAACAAGTGAGAGTCCGACCATGTCGGCGATATGGCGAGACTGAGGATGGCTTGCCACTTCATCAAGGGGGCCGCTTTGAACGATGCGGCCTTCTTCAAGGACGATGACGCGGTCGGCGAGCGCAAACGCATCAAGTGGATCGTGGGTGACGATCAGCGTTGTTACGGGTCGTTGCAGGCGAAGGCGAAGGAGATCGCGTCGGATTTCGGCTTTGGCACGAACATCTAGTGCCGACGTTGGTTCGTCGAGAAGCAAGACATCCGGATTCGTTGCGAGCGCGCGAGCAAGCGCAACGCGTTGGGCTTGACCACCGGAAAGACTCGCCGGACGTCGTTGCGCAAATTGCTCAAGTGAAAAGCGTTCAAGCCACTCGGTTGCGTTTGCACGAGCAATTACTCGTTTGGTTCTACGAGCACGAAGTCCGAATGCAACGTTTTCCAGAACGGAAAGGTTCTCGAACAGTGTGCTGTTTTGGAACATCACACCAACGTGGCGTTGTTCGGGCAAAACAAATGTCGCGAGTTCGGCGTCGTCGACAACGATGTTGTTGAGCAGAATCTTGCCGTTATCGACAGGTTGGAGCCCACAGAGCGCGCGTAACAGTGTTGATTTACCGCACCCGTTTGGTCCGAGGACAGCGAGCACTTCTCCCTCAGCGAGGGCCAACTCAATGGCGAGATGAAACTCGGGAAGTTGAATATCGAATTGGGCAGTGATGCTCATCGTGAGTCACCACTTGCACCTGAACCGCCGAGCCATTGATCGCGAAGGCTGAGAAGAACTCCAAAGGAAATCCCGATCATGACGACACTGAGCACGAGCGCTTGTCCGGGATTGGATTCGAGAGCGAGGTACACCGAGAGGGGCATGGTCTGTGTGCGACCGGGAAAGTTGCCAGCGAAGGTGATGGTCGCGCCGAATTCGCCGAGAGCTCGAGCCCATGCCAATACCGCTCCAGCGATGAGCGCAGGTCGCACCGCAGGCAATGTCACACGGCGGAATGCATACCATCGCGACGCGCCGAGTGTCCGCGCTGCATCTTCTGATCGGTGGTCGAGGCCTCGTAAGGCTGCCTCCACAGTGAGAACGAGAAACGGCATTGCGATGAACGTTTGAGCGAGGACGACGCCAGCAGTACTGAATGGGAGGCGTAGACCAAACCAATCGAACAACGGATCGCCGAGCAGACCACGACGACCGTATGCCGCGAACAGCGCGACACCACCCACAACTGGAGGTAAGACCAACGAGAGAAGGCAAAGGGCGCGCACAATTCGGCGACCGGGAAAGCCGTACCGCGCAAGAACCCAGGCAAGTGGAATGCCGAGGACAACTGACAATGCGGTTGCCCACAACGAGGTTTCTAGAGAGAGGCGTAATGCGGTGAGGGAGGACTGTGTTGTGAGAAGTGACCATGCATCACTCCAAGGGATGCGCCAGAGAAGTCCGATGAACGGAAGCGCGAAAAACGCAATCGCAATCGATGCGATGACAAGAATCGCAGCCGGCGGGCGCTGGAGCCCTGCGGAACGATTGCGTGTTCTGCTCAGCTGGCTCATGGCGAGCCAAACCCGTAACTCTTGAGAATTGCTTGACCTTCTGCACCTCTAACGAATGCAATCCACGCTTGGGCTGCAGCGCGATTTGTAGAGCTCGAAACTGTGGCGATCGGGTAGTCGGCGGTGACGTTGACATCGGTGGGGATCACGACACCTTCGGCCGCGCTCTGCGTTGCGCTGACGTCAGTGGCGTACACGATTCCAACATCAGCTTCACCGGCGGTGACTTTGGCAACGATACTTTTCACATCTGGTTCAAGGCTTGCTGGGGCGACAGCTACCCCTGCCTTTTGAAGAACCTGCGCGCTGTATTTCCCAATTGGCACCTGAGGCGCACAGGTGACGTAGATGAGTCCGGGTTTCGAGATGTCAGAAAGTGATGCGATCTTTGACGGATTGCCCTTCCGCACGATTATCTCGAGTGAGTTCGTTGCGAAAAGAGTTGGTGCATCGCTGAGCAACTTCGCGTCGGAGACTTTTGTCATGTTCGCTTCGTCTGCGGAGGCGAACACGTCAATAGGTGCACCATCGATGATTTGCTGCGCAAGGGTTGACGATGCTCCGAAATTGACGGTCACCTTCACTCCTCGGTGTGCCTTTTCGAATGCAGCCTTCATGTCGGCGAAGGCGCCCTGTAGTGAGGATGCGGCGGAAACCGTGAGTGATCCCGACACGGAAGCGTCCGATGCCGTTGACGATGTCGTTGAGGAACTACACGCAATGGTGCTGACCGAAAGAAGCACCAGGATCGAAAAGCCGAAAATCCTTCGAGCTCGCTGCCGCTTGGTCGGTGCTTCGGTGGTCACCGCAGCATGGTAGTCAGATCCTGACTACTTACCTCAACTTCTGATGACTTCACCGGTACCATCGGCCGGTGACCCGCAACGACCCAGTGCTCGCCGAAAAGGTGTGTTTGGCGTTGGTAGCGGAAGGCCCGACCCATGGCTGGGCGCTTTCAACCTTGCTCGCTCCGGATGGTGAGATAGGCCGGATCTGGTCGTTGAGCAGACCCCTCGCCTATCGAGCCCTCGACCAACTTGTGCTCGATGGCCTCATCGAAAAGGTGGGAACTGCGCCGGGTGGCGGTCGAAGCCGGACACTTCTTGAAGCCACCGAACTGGGCGCTTCGAGCAATGCCTCGTGGCTCGAAGCGCCCGTTGCTCTTCCGAAAGATGTTCGGACTGAACTGTTGGTGAAGTTCACCCTGCGGTCGCGGGTCGGTCTTCCTCTTGACCCGCTTGCGGCTGACCAGCGTGCACTCTTTGCTCCGCTGCTGAACGGGTCAGCGGCAGCAGATGAGGGTGACTTTGTTGCACGTTGGCGGCGAGAGCACCTCGAAGCGATTGAACGATTTCTCTCGTCATTCGGAACGTCGAACGCATGAGTTCGAAGCCGGGGGGATTCGCAGCGCTTCGTCATCGCAACTTTCGTCTGTATCTGATGGGCCAGGGGCTTTCACAAGCCGGTACGTGGATGCAAACCGTTGCGATGGGTTGGTTGGTTCTGAAAGTCACCGGTAGTGGCGGAATGTTGGGACTCGTCAGCGCCGCACAGTTCATGCCAACTCTTTTGTTCGGTGCGTTCGCCGGAACACTTGCTGATCGTCACAGTCGTTGGCACATGTTGCAGATCACTCAAGTTCTTGCGGCAGTGATCGCAATTGCACTTGGCGTGATGGTGGTGACCGACACCATCTCCGTTTGGAGTTTGTTTGTTCTCGCCGCCGCATTCGGAACGGTGAACGCGTTTGATATGCCGATTCGTTCATCGTTTGTGTACGAGTTAGTTGGACCAGACGACATCACAAGTGCGGTGGGAATCGGAAGCACGACGAACAACGTGGCTCGAATCATTGGCCCCGGAGCTGCTGGAGTGCTGATTGCTGCATTTGGACTCGCTGTACCTTTTCTCGTGAATGGCGTCAGCTTCCTCGCCATCACGATTGCCCTCTTGCTCATGCGTCAATCGGAATTCGTTCCGAAGGCGCCAGTGAAGCGAGAGAAAGGTCAAATTCGCGAAGGCGTAAAGGTCGTGTGGGCTGACTCGCGACTCCGAACGCCAATGCTGATGACGGTTGTCATCGGGATGCTCGCATATGAAAACCAGATTTCACTTCCATTGTTTGCGAAGTACACCTTCGACAGGGAAGCAACTGGTTACGGCATTCTCTCTTCGGTTATGGGGGTCGGCTCGGTTATAGGCGGACTACTGATCGCACGCTTTGGGAGAGCTACACACAAACGTTTGGGGTTTGCAGCAGCATTTCTCGGTGGCTCGATGCTTCTTGCTGCGGTGATGCCAACCTTCTGGACGATGTCAGCGGCGTTATTGCTCGTTGGAGTTGGAAGCGTTGCGTTCATCACCATGAACTCCGCGACCCTGCAACTCACCTCACCGGTTGAGGTTCGCGGTCGTGTGATGGCGCTCTACATCACCGCAATCATTGGCACGACGCCCATTGGTGGTCCGATCATCGGCTGGATCGGCCAGCACATCGATCCGAGAGCCACCTACATCACTGGTGGTCTCGCTTGTCTGCTGACCGCAGCGTTTGCTTGGCCATCGCTTCGACGTTCAACCGAAGAAGCCTTGCCTGCAGAGGAAGAAGAGGCGATTCATCGCTCGGCGATTATTGATGCAGAGACACTGGTCGGGGACCTCGATTCGGAGATTCCGATCAATTTGCCCACTGAGAAATGAGTCTTTCCTAGGGGGGTGACGGTGCAACTCAGTTGTGGGCATGGTTCACTTGGTCCTGAGCAATCACTCAGACGCCCTGAGCGGTCAGAAAGGACCAGAGATGGTCGCAGTCATCATCATTGTCGTGGTCGTTGCACTTCTCGCATTGCTTCTTGTCGGCTCCTATAACGGCATCGTTCGAATGCGAAACCAGGTCGATAACGGCTGGTCGCAAATCGATGTGCAAATCAAACGTCGCGCAGATCTCATTCCGAATCTTGTCGAGACGGTAAAGGGATACGCAGCGCACGAGTCGGGAACTTTTGAAGCCGTCGTTGCCGCCCGCAATGCGTCAGTTGCGGCAAATTCTCCATCCGAAGCGGCTGCTGCCGAGGCCCCCATGGTTGCCGCCCTCGGCAAGATCTTTGCGCTTGCTGAGGCGTATCCGGATCTCAAAGCCGATGCGAATTTCCGACAACTGCAATCTGAAATCACGGCAACGGAAGATCGAATTGCTTACGCGCGTCAGTTTTATAACGACTCTGTCACCCGCTACCACAACAAGATCGACACATTCCCGGGTGTGGCTGTTTCCAAGATCGGGAGTTTCCCTCATCGTGAATTGTTCGAAGCCGATGAAGCAGATCGCGCAGTTCCGAAGGTTGAGTTCTGAGACTCATTTCAGTTGTTCTTTTGATCGCGGGTTTCGATGGCTGACGCCGCAAGTTTCATTGACCACAAGCGCAAGAACAAGCGTGCGAGTTTCGTCATACTCGCCGGTGTTTTCGCACTTCTGTTTATCGTTGCCAATGTCATCGTTGGCATATTCGGGGGCTATTCGAAACAGGAATGTGGCGTAGCAACTCGCGATATCTACGGTCGGATTTCGCAAGATTGTCAGAGCAGTTTCAATTTCAATGGTGCTGTTCTGATTCTGACGGTTCTGTTCGTGCTCGGTTATCTACTCCTTGCCTGGTTGTTCTCAGCCTCGGCAGCGCTCAGCATGGCGAAGGCTCGACCAGCCGATGGGCCAGAGTTTTCAGAACTCCGGAACATTGTTGAACAAATGGCCATTGCCGCTGGCATTCCGGTTCCTGCGGTCTTCGTTGTTGATGATCCCGCGCCGAACGCATTTGCTACGGGGCGCAATCCGAAACATGCAGCCATCACTGTCACAACAGGTCTGTTGGCAGTCATGTCTCCACGAGAATTGCGAGGAGTCATTGCTCACGAGACTGGCCACATCGTGAACCGCGACATTGCAGTCACAACGCTCGCTGTTCTTGCAGTCGGAGCGATTGCAGTCATTGCACAGATCGGCATTCGTATCGGCTTCTTCAGCGGGGGCCGACGTAACGAAGCGGCAGGGGCGATGATGCTTGTGGGCATCGTCCTCTACCTCATTGCCGTTCCCGCCGGAATGCTTATGCGGGCAGCGCTTTCGCGAAAGCGGGAGGGAATGGCTGATGCCACTGCTGTCGAACTCACGCGTGAGCCGGCCGGAATCCGTTCTGCACTCGAGAAGCTCGAAGCGGATACAACCGTGATTTCGAGTCCTTCGGCGGCGAGTGCTCACCTGTGGATCGAGTCACCCCTTGAGCGTGGCGGGAGTGAAGGCATTCAGGGAGCGTTTGGTCGCCTTATGGACACCCATCCGCCGTTGGCGGAGCGAATCGCAATTCTTCGTGCCATCGAAGGCCTTGATCCCGAGGGTCGAGGGCCGAATGATCCCCCCTCGTCCCCAGCCTTTTCTTGAGTTCACTGCGGTAATGGTGTGAACCCCCTCAGCATTGGCCATACTTGTGGACCGGTTTCAGGAAGGCATTCATGAAGTTCACTGTCGGTTCCAAGGTCATCTATCCCGCGCACGGCACTGCCGAGGTCACTGGTCGTTCGACCCGAGTGGTCGATGGCAAGAAGGTCAAGTACCTCGAGTTGTCGGTTGCGGCTGGTGACGACTCATGGCGCGGCGGGAATCTCAAGGTGTCGGTGCCCGAGGATCGCGCTGAAGACCTCGGTGTTCGTCAGGCAATTTCTGAAGAAGAGGTCGAGGACGTACTCGCAGTGCTCGCGGTTCGTAACGTTCGCGTTCCTACAAACTGGTCACGTCGATTCAAGAACCATCAAGAGAAGATGAAGTCGGGCGACATCTACGAATGTGCCGAGGTTGTTCGTAACCTTGCACTTCGCGATCGTCAGTCGTCGCTTTCAAGTGCCGAGAAAGCAATGCAGATCCGTGCGCGCCGCATTCTCGTTTCGGAACTTGCAGTGTCGTGGAATACCACGATGGAAGACGCCGGCGCTCGCGTCGACGCTGTTCTCGCCGAGGACTAAGTCTCAGTCCGCTTTCTTGGCGGGTTGGATGACATCTTTCAGAGCTTCATCGGAAAGAACGAACGCGTCGTTCGTAGCTTCCGCGCCTGGCTCTACAAGTTCTGGCCACTGCGTTCCGGGCAGGACTGCAACTTCGAAGAGTTCGGTAACTGATCCTTCGAAGCGCATAAAGCCGACTACCTCGCCGGTGTTGATGTCGACGGCCCATACGCCGCACTCGCGTGGTGTATCTGCTTGCGTGATCGGGAGCCCGTCAAACACCGTCTCGCGAACTTTCGAAAGTCCGATGAACGCGATGTTCCCGACGAACGAAAGACCACGAGTGAAGCCGGGGAGAATTGCGACTGTTTCGCGTTCGCCGGTTTCGATGTCGACGGTGCACAACGCACCACGGCCCGACTCAAGCACCCACAACTTGCCGTTATGCCAGCGAGGCGAGTGAGGCATTGAAAGACCGACGGTGATTGGAGCGCCACCGTCGATGTCGAGAATCGCGCCACCTGCGGCTTTGTCCTCGCGCCAACCGTTGGGCGTGTCGGTCATGCCGAGAACTGTGACGTACTTCGGGCGTCCTTCGACCATTGCTAAGCCATTGAGGTGGCAGCGATCGTCGGCCGAGAGGCCCGAAATGAATTGCGGGCGCCACTGCGGAGCGAACGAGTTCTCTCTGTCGAACTTCACGAGGGAAGAAAAGCGCGTGGCAACTGCCCAAAGTTCGCCGTCGGCGTCGTAGCCAAGATCGTGGATGCGAATGTCGCCGGTGGTGTGACCGCGGCGAGGCATGTAACACGCGTCGATGCGGCCTTCGGGATCAATTGTTGAGGCGGCAGCTTGTTGGTTCCAGAATTCCCACACGGTTGTCTTCGTGCCCAGCGCCAACTTCGCACCTTGCACGGCAACGCCCATCGGGCTTGGGAAGTAGCGAAGGTGCGTATTGACCTTGTCGCCGTCGCGACGAACGAGAACGAGACGACCGCTCTGGTATGTCGTAACTGCAAGCGAACAATTTGCTGCTTGGAGAATGCTTGCGAACGACCCAGTAAACACACTCGAGAAATCGGTAGGGATCGCGCCATCGGGTTCTTCAGTGAGTCCGACCTTGACGGCTTCGGCCGAACGGGTCTTCGACGGCTGAATGGGGGGCGGATCGGCGAATGCATCGTGAGCGCGAACTGCAACGGGATCGACGATGTCCCAGACCTTCTTCATCTCTTCAGCGTTGCGTTCCCACTTTGAGGCCTGCGGAGCTTCAAGCGTTGTTGCAGAGAGTGGAAGTTCACCACCCGTTTCGGTGTCCCATGTGAGATCAAGATTGGCGCAGAGGCGTGCGAGTTCTGCATCTGGATTAGCCAGCAGCGCGGAGTAACTCGTGACACACCAACGATCGGGTTCAAGCGCTTCAAGATCGTCAAGCAACGTTGTCGTAGCGGTCACCCACTGGTTCGCAACAACTTCAGGGAGCGACTTGCCAATGAGGTCACGCCAACCCGGAGTAAGGAGCAGCGACCAACGGTCTCCTGTCCACTCCGGAAGATCTGGGTAGGTCACGAACCGACCAGATCGCCATGCGTCGAGCATGCTGCTAATCGTTTCGCGAGGGTCACGCCACAAGTAGACGAACTTTGCATCGGGGTATGCGGCCGCAAGAAAAGGAATGCGCAGAGAGTTCTTCGGCGTCTTTTCGATCATGCGCACGACTGATCCGGGCTGCACTGGCTCGCCATCACGATTCTTCAGTCGTCGAACAAATGAGCCGCTGAGCTTTTCAACAACCTCAGGGGTGATGTCTTCTTCAGTGAGACGGTTTGAGTCCCAGCCATGAGACGCGGGTGCGAGCGCGGGGAATGCCTCAATGAGCTGATGGCTTTCGCCACCGATTGTGTAGGACTCTTTGGCGCGCATCATCGCTTCGAACAACATGGTGCTGCCTGAGCGCGGGGACGAAATGATGAACACAGGGCGATCGAGGGTGATCGGTTCACCGATCTGTTTCGGTGTGGGCATCGCAGGAGCTGCGGGCGCAGGCGCAGCAGCGGGCGCAGGTGCGCCGCTGGGGGCGGGAGCAGGTGCAGTACCCATGCCGCTCGGTGCAGCTACGGCGCCGGGTTGTGTGATTGAGGGACGCAGCACAAGTTGGCGGATTGCTTCGTTCACCTGAACCGAGTTGGGAAGTGCTTGTGGGTAGGGGTCAACGACTGCGTCGGCTTCATCGCGAAGTTTTGCGTAGGAGTCGAATCCCTGAGGGTTGTCGCCAAAGTGGGCCCAGCAGGCTTTCCATGAGCGACGGAAGGGGATGAGCGCTCGATCAAGTTCAACGGCGCGATCAAGGTCGACTTCAGCGAACTGATGAAGGATGTTTGCCAGCGTTTGGTCGATTTCTGCCGAAGGCATGACAGTCGGTTGGTTCATTGTTTCGAACGCGATTGAGGTGACCTGTTGCACCTGAGGCAGCGGTGAGTTGGCGTCAGCCGCACCCGTTTGCCGGTCGATAAGTGACCAGAACCCCGCGCCGCCGACGGTGTCGATGACAAGGTGGATGCGCGGTGCGTTGACGGGGTTTTCGACTCGGTGTGGTTCCCACGTATCGAAGACCCAGCACGAGCCTGGTTCCATATGAATGGATTCATCGTCGACATGAAAGAGCACAGCTGGGTCGGTGATGATCGGAATATGAACGCGAAGGTGATCCCACCAATATCGGTTGGTGTCCACATGTGACTTCACTTCGGACTCGATGTCGATGCGCATGAGTCGCGTGCGCCCGATGGGACAGCCGAGTCCGGTGAGCCCAGCCATGACGTTGACAATCGACGGCAACGAGTCGAGGTGAGGTGTCGGCCGCATTGGGCCCACAACTGCATCGTTATTGGGATCACCCATAACGGAAACCAACGGAAGGGCGCTATTGCCGGGCATGCCTTCTGGGTGCGGGCGCCAAACATCTTCGGGAATCGCGCTGACCTCAGCAATAAGGGCATTGATGTCGGTGCTGATGGGCAATCGAACGATCGGTTGGTCAAGGCGCATGTGATTCTCCGAAAAGTGGTCTGCGCAACTTATCCCCGTAGAAGGTTGGTGCTTCAGGCGAAAGTTTGTTCAAAGTGTCATTTGCTGGATTCTTGTGAGTTGAGGGACTGGGCGTGGCAGTCTGAGCACATGACAGAGACGTTTTGGGGGTTGGTGGCAGCGGCAGCGGACGAGCATCCGACTCGTGTTGTCGCTGTTGACGATTACGGGCGTTCGCTGACCTCTTCGCTATTGCGTGACGAAGCGGAATCTGTCGCTGCTGGTCTCTTGCAACTTGGAATCGGCCCTGGATCGATTGTGTCGTGGCAGTTACCGACAACATTGGAATCACTCGTGATGCTGGCGGCTTGCGCTCGTTTGGGAGTCGTGCAGAACCCAATCATTCCGATGTTGCGACACGCCGAAGTTGGTCATATCGCTGGGCAAATCGGAACTGATCTCCTTGTGATCCCGGATCACTGGCGTGGATTCGACCATGCGGCAATGGCCAGAGATCTCGGAATCCGGTCATGGTCGGCGGAGTACGAAGCGCCGGTTACGGCTTCAACCGCATTGCGGTTGCCTTCGGGGGACGTGTCGCAGCTTCCAGCGCCGCCGATCTCGGACAATGAATGTCGCTGGATCTATTTCTCTTCCGGGACGACTGCGGCTCCGAAGGGAGTTCGTCATACCGACACGTCGGCGATCGCTTCGGGAGCATCGCTTTCGGAACGTTTGGGATTCAGTCCCGACGACGTGTATCCGATCGCATGGCCGTTTACCCATATCGGCGGAATCGCGATGTTGGTGACATCACTGAACACCGGTGTTCGTCTGGTGTTATTCGATGTGTTTGATCCTGCTACGACGGCCGACCGCATGGCAGCGCACGGACCAACGATGTTGGGTTCTGCTGTTCCGTTCTTTCGAGCGTTCCTCGATGCGGAACACCGAGCTGACGGTCAGTTGCTTTCGAAGGTGCGCGGTTGTGTTGGGGGAGGCGCCCCCATACCGGGCGAAGTCAACCAAGAACTTGTCGATACGTTTGGAGTAGCGGGAGTTGTCGGCGCTTATGGGCTGACCGAGTTCCCGAATTGCACCTGTGAATGGTTCGACGGCCCTGACGTAGGTCGCGATGTCGGACCAGCGGGCCCCGGCGTTGACGCCCGAGTCATTGACGGCGAGCTTCAGTTGAGGGGTACCCAGTGTTTTCTCGGTTATGTCGATGAATCACTGAATGCTGCAGCGTTTACCGACGACGGATGGTTCCGAACGGGTGACCTTGCAGAAATTGGTCCTGACGACCGAATTCGAATCGTTGGCCGACTCAAGGACGTGGTCATTCGAAATGCAGAAAACATTTCGGCAACCGAGGTTGAAGAAGCAGTGCTGTTCCACGGTTCGGTGGCTGATGTTGCCGTCATTGGCCTTCCCGATTCCCGCACCGGCGAGCGAGTGTGTGCCGCAATCGTGCTGACTCCAGGGTCAACGATCGATGTTCCAACGTTGGCGGCGCACTGCATTGAATTGGGCTTGGCGAAGTACAAATGCCCGGAACAAGTCGTCATCATCGAATCGATTGAGCGAAACCCAATGGGGAAAATTCAAAAAGACAAAGTTCGCGACGCGGTTTTGCGCGCAATCCAGACGCGAGAGGAATGAGGAGAGATGTCCGGGCAGCCACCGTTGTTTGAAGAGCAACCAACTGGTCCTGGCCTCGGGCTCACGCTCATACGTGGCGCGGTAGGTAGTGCCGCTGCTGATGCGGCCTTTGCCGCGCTGCGAACAAAAGTCACGTGGCATCAAGACCACTTGAAAATGTTCGGCAAACTCATTCCCGTTCCCCGTCTTGAAGCATGGGTTGCCGACGAGGGTCTTGACTACACCTATTCAGGGATTCATCACGATCCCGATCCGTGGATCGATGAACTCGTCGAATTGCGAGACCTCTCAAGTAGCCACACCGGGACGAGGTTTAATTCGGTGTTGTGCAACCTGTACCGAGATGGAAGCGATGGCGTGGACTGGCATGCCGATGATGAACCAGAGTTTGGGCCGATGCCGGTGATTGCTTCACTGAGTCTTGGTGCAACCCGCCGTTTCGACCTACGACGTGTTGATGATCATTCGATCAAGGTGGAACTTGAACTTCACCACGGCGATCTCGTCATCATGAGCGGAATGACGCAAACCCTTTGGCGCCATCGAGTACCGAAAACGAAGAAACCGGTGGGTGAACGGATCAATCTGACGTTTCGAATGGTGACGCCGAAGCCCGAGCCGTGAACCCCGAGCCCCGGTCTTGGCGCAACCGCCAACTCCACCGGGAATTCAGGCTCGTTGTGAAGGGGGGCCTTGCCCCAGTCAGTCGACCTCGGCTAAACCTGACCAAACCCGTCGGGATTTAACGCCATGGCGGCCGACCGGAGCGCCTCTCATGACAATCGCCACCCAACGCTGGACCACAACTCCGCTGACGGCGTCGTTTGGCGTTGAATTCAGCGGTTCACGAATCGACATCGAACGCGACGGCGATTGGGTGCTCGATCAACTCGAGAGGAATCTGTTTCTTGTCTTTCGCGAGCAATTCCTCACCCATGCCGAGCAGGTCGCACTCGCCCGAGCAATTGGTGAACCGACACCCGCGCATCCTGTTGTCCCCGGGCACCCCGATCATCCCGAGATTCTTGAACTCGATGGAGCAAAGGGCGGCAAGAACGCGCAGTGGCATACCGATGTCACGTTCAGTCCGACACCGCCGGCGGCTTCAGTTCTGGTTGCTGACGAACTTCCATCGGTTGGTGGCGACACCTTGTGGGCCGACCTTCGCGGCGCCTACGAAAGTCTTTCTCCAGTCCTTCGTGCCGCACTCGATCAGATGGAAGCAGTGCATCGCATCACTCCTCTCGCTTATTGGGGCGTTCCGCACGACACCGCGCTTTCTCGGGAGGACGCGTTAGAGCTACTCGAGAACGCGAAGAAGGTCCCTCCTGTTGTTCATCCGGTTGTACGAGTTCACCCGACGACTGGTCGACCAGCGTTATTCGTGAATCCCGGATTCACGAGCCACCTTCTCGGGCTTTCCGCGATCGAGAGCGACGCGCTACTGAGCCTTCTCTATGCGCACACAACGCAGCCTGAGTTTGTCGTTCGTCACCAATGGCAGCCCGGCGACGTCGTGCTCTGGGACAACCGGGCCACCATGCATTACGCCTGTGATGATTACGGAGATGCTCCGCGGCGTATGCGCCGAGTCACAATTCGCGGCGCTGCGCCCTTCGGTCTTGATGGCCGCAAGAGCCGAGTGCTCGACGATCCATTTCTCTCGATTCGCTGATCGAAGCGAATGGCGTTCTCCCCGATAAGCGTTTGGGGGGAGCGGGGACATACAAACAGGAACACTTGCCCCAGTTCTGACACAATGGCGCCTCTTGACGCAGAAGGAACTCGTCAGCACCCAGGGGGAGTAGGACATGGCAGAGCAGAACGAAGGCATCGAGGTTTCTGTTGAAGAACTTCGCGCCAAGTA
>JBIIGP010000214.1:0-3776 GCA_044236415.1 Acidimicrobiales bacterium
TTGGACGTCGATGTTGCCGCCAAGGACGCCGAGGGCTTCAAACAGAACGCCGCGTAGGGCTCGGTCGCGATCTGAATCTTCAGGGCGGGGCTCGGGGCCGAGCTTTTCATAGGCCGGGTTGATGAGTTCTCGCACTCGGGTATGGAGTGCTGCCCGTCCGTCGCCATCGACAACGCGGTCGAGTGCCGTGAGGCCAGCAATGATCCTTTGCCATACAGAGAGATCCGCTTCTTCGCGGAACGCTTCGGCAACTTCAAGAAAGTCGTGGGCCTCAAGGTCGCCGGCAAGCACCGACGCCCAAATGTCGTCGACAAGTCCGTAACGCTCGATCGCAGAGAGATCGGTTTGGGCATGAGCCACCAACGCAGCACGAAGGTCGGGTGCGTAGCGGGCTCGGTAGAAGCCGGTGCCCTCGGTGTTGACATAGATCCAGGTTGCTGGCTCGATCAGGTCAATATCGATTGATGGTTGATCGAGAAGGACCTTTTCGAAGGTGATCACTCCATCTGTTGCACTGCGTTGCGAAAAGATGAGTGGGACAATCCACTGCGCTGCATCGTCGTGGGCAGGAATGGGTGATTCTCCGTCGCCAAGATCTCCGGCGTAACCGAAGCGGTGTTGTGAAAGGCGCAGAGTGCGGCCATCGTTCACGACGTCGACGGAGATGACGGGGAAGCCGCCTTGGAAGATCCAGGAGTCCATGATGCGGCGAACGGGTTCGCCGGTTGCTGATTCGATTGCATCCCAGAGATCGGTCGTTTCCGTGGTGCCGTAGGCATGCTCTGCGAGGTACTGGCGGATGCCCGCACGGAACTGGTCTTCGCCGAGATACTGCTCAAGCATGCGAACAACCGCAGCACCTTTTTCGTAGGTGAGGATGTCGAACATACCCTCGGCATCGGCAGGCGAAATGACGGGGTATTCAATCGGACGCGTACTCGTGAGCGAATCAGTATCGAACGCCGCGGTGCGTGAAAGTCCGAATGTCGTCCAGCGATCCCATAGCGGTCGGAACGCATCAGTGGCGTGCATTTCCATGAACGTGGCGAAGGCTTCATTTAGCCAAATGCCATTCCACCATTTCATCGTCACAAGATCGCCAAACCACATGTGGGCCAGTTCGTGATTAATGACATCGGTGACGTTGAGGAGTTCGGCTTGCGTCGTGGTGGCGGGATCAACGAGGAGGAGAATCTCGCGGAATGTGACACACCCGAGATTTTCCATTGCGCCAAATGCGAAATCAGGAACAGCGACCAGATCGAGTTTGTCGCCTGGATAGGGAATTCCGTAGTAGTTCGTGAAGTGGCGAAGGCAGAAGGAGCCAACCTCTAGTGCGAAGTCAGTGAGGTGGCCTTTCCCCTTGGGGTAGATGACTCGCATTGGCGTGCCATCGACATCGATAGGAGCGGTGGCTTCAAGTGGGCCGACAACAAACGCCACGAGGTAGGTCGACATGACAATGGTTTCAGCGAAGCGCACGAGATGTTTGCCGGTGCGATCGGGCGCAGGAACGCGAGAAAGTTCTGATGCATTGGAAACGGCAAAGAGGTCTTCGTCGACAATCAGAGAAATGACGAAGGAAGCTTTGTGGTCGGGTTCGTCCCAGCACGGGAACGCTCGCCGAGCATCGGTGGCTTCAAATTGGGTGGTGGCAATGACCTGCTCAACGCCATCGGTGTCGGTGAAGGTGGAGCGATAGAAGCCGCGCAGTTTGTCGTTGAGTTGTCCGTTGAACCGGACGCGGAGATGCGCTTCTCCAGGAAGGAGGGTGCGTTCAAGTGTGAAGGTGACTCGCTCGGTCTCGGCGTCGAGGGCGACGCCGGTGACGGCGAGGGGTGAGCCATCTGAGAGGGGGCCTTCGGTGAGATCCGCAGCGAGGATGTCAAGGTCGAGGGCGTTGCACGCGATGGTGTCAGTTGGTGTGGTGACCAGAACGGAGATCAGGACCTCGCCGGCGAACGTGGCGGCCTCAAGATCGGGTTCAAGGGTGAGTTCGTAGCGGACAGGCCGAATCGGGCCGTCAAGGCGGTAGGGGTTGGGTTCGCCATCGTGGGTGAGAAGTTCTGTATCGGTCACGGAGCCAGCGTAGGGTCGGACTCGATGACTGCGCTCCTTCCTCCCTCAGACCGATCCCTCGATGTGCTCTGCGTTGGCAATGCGATTGTCGATGTACTCGCTCAGACCGATGATTCCTTCTTGGAGGATCACGGAATGGTGAAGGGTTCGATGCAATTGACCGATCCCGATCGTGCTCGCACCATTTATGCGGCGATGCCTCCAGCGGTAGAAATCTCCGGTGGCTCCGCAGCGAACACCGCCGCGGGATTGGCGTCGCTCGACACGTCCGTCGCGTTCATTGGCAAGGTGGCCGACGACGAATTGGGTGAAGTTTTCGCCCACGACATTCGTGCCGCTGGGGTTGCCTTCCATGGCTTCCCTGCTGTCGGTGCTGCGGCGGCGGCCGGAACTGCTCGTTGCCTCATTTGCGTCACTCCCGATGCGCAGCGAACGATGAACACTTCATTGGGTGTCGCCGGTCAGCTCGCGACCGAGGACATTGATCTGTCGCTCGTTCCCACCGCACGTGTTGTGTACCTCGAGGGCTATCTGTGGGATGAGCCCGACGCCAAGAGTGCGCTCCGAAACGTGATGGGTTGGGCTGCGAGCGCAGGTACCCGAGTCGCGTTCACACTTTCCGACGGATTCTGCGTCGATCGCCATCGTGCCGAGTTTCTTGAAATCGTTGAACATCACGTCGACATCCTTTTTGCCAACGAAGATGAAATTTGCTCGTTGTATGAGGTCGATGATTTCGATGAGGCTGCCCGTCGCGTTGCTGGTCATTGCGCAATCGCGTGCCTCACTCGTAGCGAAGCTGGGTCCGTGATCATCTCGTCCGACGGCGAGCGTGTCGATGTCCCAGCGGCCCCCGCAAACCTTGTCGATACAACTGGCGCAGGTGACCTCTACGCGGCTGGGTTCCTCTCTGCGTGGGTTGGCGGTGCCGATCTCCTTACAGCGGGTCGCACTGCTTCCATCGTTGCCGCCGAAGCTGTTTCACACCTCGGCGCACGTCCACAGGTCAACCTCTCGGTGCTTGTGAAAGGCGCGTTATGAGTTCTTCATGTTTCGACGTAGAAGTCGTCGACAAGGTTGGACATATCCGGTTGAACCGGCCGGACGCCCTGAACTCAATGGTGCGCGAATTTTGGACAGAACTTCCCGAAATCGTTCGTGGCCTTGATGCGCGCGGTGATGTTCGAGCAATTGTTGTTTCCTCAACTGGTCGTCACTTTTGCTCTGGGATGGACCTCGGAGTTTTCACATCGGGCGATACCGCTATTACCCCCGGTGATGCCGATGAAATGGGCCGAGTGCGCGCCCGGCTTCGCCAAACAGCGTTGATGCTTCAGGAGAGTTTCACGTCGTTTGAACGAGTTCGTATGCCGGTGCTCGCAGCTATCCAAGGTGGCTGCATCGGGGGAGCGGTGGACATGGTGACCGCTGCCGATATGCGGTACGCCTCAGCCGACGCGTTCTTCGTCATTCAGGAAATCAATATTGGAATGACCGCCGATGTCGGAACTCTGCAGCGACTTCCGAAGATCATCCCCGATGGCGTTGCTCGCGAATTGGCCTACACCGGCCGTCGAATGTCTGCCGAGCGGGCGCTCGAAGTCGGACTGATTAATCAAATCTTTCCCACGCACGAGGAACTCGTCGCTGGGGTGCTCGATATCGCCAAAGAAATCGCGTCGAAAAGTCCGCTAGCG
>JBIIGP010000215.1:0-3769 GCA_044236415.1 Acidimicrobiales bacterium
GCTGCTTCGAGAACACCGAGAAGATCCGAACCAGCATCGGCTGCAGCGCGCCCGCCTTCGGCAGCAACACGGACGACAGTGAGGATCGTTCCTTCGACCGGCTTCATCACCGCGCCATAGGCAGCAGTGGCCGCGGCATCGAGTGCAGTTGCGAATGCTGCGCCATCAATCACTGGAGCGGCCCGGAACTCGGCGGACAGTCCACGCAGGATCTGCGAAAGGATCACACCCGAATTTCCACGAGCACCCATCAGTGATCCGTGCGAAATGGCCTGACATGTGGAATCAAGATCGGAATCGGCGCCATCGAGCTCGGCCACTACCGAGGCCAGGGTGAGCGCCATGTTCGTTCCGGTGTCGCCATCGGGAACCGGATAGACGTTCAGCCGGTTGATGGTCTCTCGATGAGCGGCCAAGGCATCGGCATAGCCCCGGATGAGAGTCCGGAGGTCATCGGCGGTCAGGCTGGTGGCGATCGACATCGGCGGAGAGACTACCGATGTGCCCGGCGTTCGGCTGAGGCGGCCCAAATCTGCCCGATTCAGGCCGGTCAAACGCCGAATTGGGCCTGAGAGGGCTCGCTGCTACCATTCGGCGTTCGATTCTTCTGACGTCCCGGAGTGTGTTGTCATGGCAGCTGTATGCGAGGTGTGCGGAAAGCACCCATCGTTCGGTATGGCGGTAAGCCACTCCCATCGCCGCACCAAGCGCCGTTGGAATCCGAACATTCAGCGAGTTCGCGCCGTTGTCAACGGTTCGACCAAGCGCGTCAATGTGTGCACGTCGTGCCTCAAGGCCGGCAAGGTCGTCAAGGCAGTCCGCTGACCGTGTCTGCTGGTCCTTTGCAGGGAGTCGTCAAGTCCTACGACCCGGTTTCGGGCGTGGGCACCATCATCTGCGACACGGATCTCAATGACTATGAGTTCACCCGCAGCGCCCTCGTGGGTTCGGTCTTCCGTTCCCTCCGTCAGGGCCAGCGAGTGGTCTTCGATCTCGACGGTGGCTCGTTGGCCGTTCGTCTTCGTATGGGATCTGAAGCCGATATGGGAACGCCCGGGTATGCGCAACCGCACCCCGACAACGTGCAGCACCCGCAGGGCGGCACCGAAGGCTGAGTGCCACACGGCACACCAACAGTTTCAGCGATGGAGAGCGTCGGGGAATCCTCTACGCTTCGCACATTCACCAGAGGTTCACTCGGCGGCAACCGCTTGCCGAGAACAACCCCCCACTCAGGCGCAACGCGCATTCGACAACGACGTCGGAGGAATCATGGCCGGGCAGACAACAAACCAGAAGCTGATCGACTGGGTCGAACAATGGCGCGAAATTCTGCAACCCGACGACGTCTATTGGTGCGACGGCTCTGCTGAAGAGTACGAGCGTCTGTGCGCGCAGCTCGTTGAAGGCGGAACGTTCCGCACACTGAACGAAGCAAAGCGTCCGAACAGTTACCTCGCACTCTCCGACCCGGGCGATGTTGCTCGCGTGGAAGACCGCACCTACATCTGCTCCGAACGCGAAGTCGATGCAGGCCCCACGAACAACTGGCGTCCGCCCGCAGAGATGCGTGCCGAAATGAACAAGCTCTATGCCGGCGCCATGAAGGGTCGCACGATGTACGTCGTGCCCTTCTCAATGGGTCCGCTTGGTTCGCCGATCGCACACATTGGTGTGCAGCTCAGCGACTCGGCCTATGTCGCAGTGAACATGCGCATCATGACCCGCATGGGCCAGGGCGCCCTCGATGTTCTTGGTAATGGCGAATGGGTTCCTTGCGTGCATTCGGTTGGCATGCCGCTCGCTGCCGGTCAGGCCGATGTTGCATGGCCATGCGATGCCGAGAACAAGTACATCGTGCACTTCCCCGAAACCAGCGAAATCTGGTCCTACGGCTCGGGCTACGGCGGTAACGCACTGCTCGGCAAGAAGTGCTTCGCGCTGCGCATTGCTTCGACGATGGCTCGCGACAACGGCTGGATGGCTGAGCACATGCTCATCCTCGGCCTCACCTCACCTGAAGGTGTCAAGAAGTACGTCGCCGCAGCATTCCCATCGGCTTGTGGCAAGACCAACATGGCGATGCTCATCCCCACTCTTCCGGGCTGGAAGGTCGAAACCGTTGGTGACGACATCGCGTGGATGAAGTTCGGCGCCGATGGCCGTCTCTACGCCATCAACCCCGAAGCTGGTTTCTTCGGCGTTGCTCCTGGCACCTCAGCCAAGTCGAACTTCAATGCGCTTGAGTCCGTAAAGGGAAATTCAATCTTCACGAACTGCGCACTCACCGACGATGGCGACATCTGGTGGGAAGACCTTTCCGATGAAGCACCTGCGCATCTCATCGACTGGAAGGGCAACGACTGGACTCCGGCCTCGGACTCCCCCGCTGCTCACCCGAACGCGCGCTTCACTGCTCCGGCAGCACAGTGCCCTTCGATCGCTCCGGAATGGCAAGACCCCGCCGGCGTGCCGATCTCGGCCATCCTCTTCGGCGGCCGTCGCGCCACCAATGTTCCGTTAGTGACCGAATCATTCGATTGGCGCCACGGTGTCTTCCTCGGCTCGATCATGAGTTCAGAAAAGACTGCAGCAGCTGCTGGCGTCGTCGGCGAACTTCGTTTCGACCCCTTCGCGATGCTTCCGTTCTGTGGCTACAACATGGGCGATTACTTCAAGCATTGGCTTGAGATCGGCGAAGCAACTGACGCGTCGAACCTTCCCAAGTTGTTCTGGGTCAACTGGTTCCGCAAGGGCGACGACGGTTCGTTCCTGTGGCCTGGCTTTGGCGAGAACTCCCGAGTTCTCAAGTGGATCGTCGAGCGCCTTGAAGGCACTGCAGGCGCTAACGACACCGCCATCGGCCGTGTTCCCAGCGCTTCGGATCTCGACCTTGCCGGCCTTGACATCGATGACGCCACCATGGCCACCTTGCTGTCGGTTGACAACGCCGCTTGGAGCGCCGAAATCCCGCAGATCGAGGCGCACCTTGACTCCTTCGGTGCGGAACTTCCGTCAGAACTTCGTGACGAACTGCGCGAACTCGAAAAGCGTCTCGGCTAATTCCGATTCGTTTCATGTAGTGAAAGAGGGCGGGGCTTCGGCCCCGCCCTCTTCGCGCCTCGCCTTAACGAGTGGCGGCGTATTGCATTGTCGGCAACGATCACAGCACGTGGTCTAAGGGGGACTCATGGATGTTGATCGTCGTCTGACACATGTGGAGTTGTTGCATGCACCCGGTGAGCGCGCGCTGGCCGCTCGAGTCTTTGAGTTACTGGGCTGCACGGTGTCTGACAGTGGTCGTCACTGGTTCACGGCATTCATCGACACCAATCTTCGTGATTACGCCAACAACTCGTTCTATGCATCAGAAGCACCGGCTGAACAGATCGCTATCGAAGCGGCGATGGCTGATTCGGTCGACGAATGGGTCGAGATGGTGCGCGCTGCTCCGCAGAACTCGCCGCACTTTGGTCTGCGAGTCGGCACGGCTGAAGAACATCGAACCATCATCGACAACATCCGTAGCGCCTCAGAGAACGACCCCGAACTGCGCGGTCGCATCGAAGTGCTCGGAATCTTTCCTCACGATGCGCCCGATGCCATCGCCACCAACATGGATCAAGCTTTCATGTGGACGAACGTGATCGCGTCAGGTCCACTTCGACTTGGTCAAGTGATTGAAGTGCAATGGCATCTCAACCGAGAGCCCGTCTAAAACTCAGCTGACTGCGCCGACCAACATCGCTCGGATGCCGAGCCCCATCAG
>JBIIGP010000217.1:0-3741 GCA_044236415.1 Acidimicrobiales bacterium
GATCGGCTTGATCATCACGACACGACTCGCGTTGAAAGAGCGCTCGTATTCAGCGGTCATGGCGGCTACAGGATTGCTGTATCTCGCAATCCTCACGGCCTTTGGTATTGACCTCGTGGCTCGAGCGTTGCTCTCTTCAGCCAACTAACACTCAACGAGCGACGAAATACTTGGCCTGAGGGTGATGACAGATCAGCGCTGAGGTTGTTTGTTCCGGCTGATACTGGAAGCCGGTCTCTTCATTGACCTCGATGCCGATGCGACCGGCATCGAGAATCTGAGCAACTCGCTCATTGTCCTCGAGTTCGGGACATGCGGGGTAGCCCCATGAGTAGCGACCGCCGCGGTATTGCTGACGGAAGAGTCCAGCGAGCGACGGACCGTCGTCTTGAGCGAAGCCCCAGTCCTCACGCATGCGGCGATGCCAGTATTCGGCAAGTGCTTCGGCCATTTCGACTCCGAGACCATGCACCATGAGGTACTCCTGGTATCGGTTCTCCTCAAACAACTTGGCCGCAACATCGCTCACGCGCTGACCCATCGTGACGATGTGGAACGCCGCGTAGTCGATCTCACCCGAATCAATTGGACGGAAGAAATCGGCGATGCACATGAACGGCGCAGCTTGCTGACGCGGATAGTGAAAGCGAGTGAGTTCTTCTGATCGAGTCGCGTCGGTCCAGACCACGAGATCGTCGCCATCGCTGTTGACCGCAAAGTAGCCATAGACCACCTGGGGAATCAGCATGTCGGCGGCTTTCGCCTCGGCAAGCTGCGATCGAAGCATCGAGCGAATGCGGTCTTTGAACTCTTCGTCGGTCTCGGTGACCCCGTCGGTCGTTTCGGGACGGAACTGCCATTGGTTGCGGAACAACGCTGTTTCGTTGATGTACGCCGCGATGTCGTCGATGGGGATGCCCTTGACGACCTTCGTGCCGAGGAACGGGGGAGTGAAGACCTCGTTGTCGGCAGCGACATCAGGTGAGCGCGGCGGAAGGTCCTCGGCGGGCGTAACGGCCTTGGTTCCTGAACGAGCCGGGACGGTGCTCTCGCTGGGAACCCGACCCCAGTCGGCATCGTCAGGTTCGTTACCGCGTTTGATGTCGCCAAGACGATCCATAACGCGCAAACCTTCAAAGGCATCCTTGCCATAGAACAAGCGACCTTCGTAAACCTCGCGGAGGTCTCGTTCTACGTAACTGCGCGTGAGTGCAGCGCCGCCAAGCATCACGGGGATGTTGGAGAGGTTGCGAGTATTCAGCTCTTCGAGGTTCTCGCGCATGATGAGCGTGGACTTCACGAGAAGACCGCTCATTCCGATTGCGTCGGCGTTCACCTCAACGGCTTTCTCAATCATCTCGGCAATCGAAATCTTGATACCGAGGTTGATGACTTCGTAGCCGTTGTTGGTGAGGATGATGTCGACAAGGTTCTTTCCGATGTCGTGGACATCGCCCTTTACGGTGGCGAGGACGATGCGACCTTTGCCGCCGTCGTCGGCCTTCTCCATGAACTGTTCGAGATGGGCAACAGCGGTCTTCATTGTTTCTGCCGATTGCAGAACAAAGGGAAGCTGCATTTCGCCTGTGGCGAAGAGTTCTCCGACGACTTTCATGCCAGCAAGGAGAACATCGTTAATGATGAAAAGAGGCTCAAGTCCCTGTGCGCGTGCCCGGTCTAGATCTTCCTCAAGGCCTTCGCGCTCACCATCGATGATTCGTTGGCTCAGAATCTTTTCAATGGTCCAGTCGGTGCGGTCTTCTCGGACCACCTCTGTTGCCTGGACATCAGCGAAGATGTCAAGAAGCTTCGTGAGCGGGTCGTAGCCCTCGCTTCGACGGTCATAAATGAGATCGAGACTGACTGCACGCTGCTCTTCAGGAATCTTGTTGAGCGGCATGATTCGCGCTGCATGCACGATCGCTGAATCGAGCCCGGCGTTCACGCACTCGGCAAGGAAGACTGAGTTGAGAACGTGACGAGCTGCTGGCTTGAGGCCAAAGGAAACGTTCGAAACGCCCAGTGTTGTGAACACGCCGGGGAGTTCGGTCTTGATTCGCTTGATGGCCTCAATCGTGGCGATTGCATCGCCGCGCAAGTCGTCGTCGCCGGTTGACAGGGGGAACGTCAGTGCATCGAAAATCAGATCGCTGGGTTCGAGGCCGTAGCGATTGACAGCGAGGTCATGGATGCGATGCGCAATACGTAACTTCCATTCGATGTCACGAGCCTGTCCCTCTTCGTCGATGAGGAGGCAAACGACTGCGGCGCCGTACTCGGCGGCCAATTTCATGACGCGATCGAGTCGGCTTCCTTCCGCTTCGCCATCTTCGAGGTTGGCAGAGTTGAGGATCGCACGACCACCCAGCCATGCAAGACCTGCTTCCATGACCTCGGGTTCGGTGGAATCGAGAACGAGGGGAACGCTGGACTGCGTCGCAAGCAATTTTGCAAGTTCATCCATGTCGTTGGTGCCATCTCGGCCGACATAGTCGACGCAGACATCGAGTACGTGTGCGCCTTCGCGAACCTGGTCCTTCGCCATTTGCACACATGTGTCGAGATCAGCATCGAGCAAAGCTTCACGGAACTTCTTTGAACCGTTTGCATTCGTGCGTTCGCCGATGATCATGAACGAGGTGTCTTGTTCGAACGGCACGAGCGAGTAGATCGAAGTTGCGCCCGCCTCATGCATCGGGGCTCGAGGTGCCGGCGTGAGGTCTTTGCAGCGATCAACAACAGCAGCAAGGTGTTCCGGAGTTGTTCCGCAGCAACCACCAATGATGTTCACGCCGAGTTCAGTGACGAACCGCTCATGATGTTCGGCAAGTCCCTCGGGGGAGAGGTCATAGTGCATGTGGCCGTCGACAACGCTGGGTAGACCCGCGTTGGGAATGCAGGAGATCGGCATGCGGGCGTGAGCAGCGAGGTGGCGGAGGTGCTCGCCCATTTCCACCGGACCGGTCGCGCAGTTAATGCCGATGACATCGGGATGAAGTGGATCAATCGCTGCAAGCGCAGCGGCGATTTCGGTACCCGGCAACATTCGTCCGGTGAGTTCCATCGTGACCTGCACCTGAAGGGGCAGTTCTTTGCCCTCTGCTCGCATGGCTCGGCGGGCGCCGTTCATGGCGGCCTTCACGGTGAGGAGGTCGAACATGGTCTCGATGATCAGCAGATCGACGCCGCCCTCGATCAGCGCCCGACTTTGCGCTTCGTAGTGGTCACGGAGCTCGGCATAACGAATCTGGCCAAGGGATGGAAAGCGAGTGCCTGGCCCAATAGAACCGGCAACCCAACGGGGCCGGTCAGGGGTGGAGAAGTCGTTGGCGACGCCGCGGGCGAGGCGGGCAGCAGCGACGTTGAGTTCGTGGACTCGATCGGCGATGTCATATTCCCCAAGCGGAATCGCAAATGCGCCAAAGGTGTCGGTTTCGATGACATCGCAGCCGACCTCGAGGTAGCGGGCATGAACATCGGCGATCACGTCTGGCCGCGTAACCACGAGGAGTTCGTTGCAGCCCTCCAGGTCGGCTCCGCCAAAGTCATCGGCGGTCACACCGCTGGTCTGAATGCATGTGCCCATGCCGCCATCGAAAATGACGACACGTTCATGGATTGCTTCAAGAAAAGTGCTCACCGTGGATCTCCTGGCGATGGTCCGGGCGCGGAACGAGGATCGGAATTGATCTCGCCGCAAGCCGGGGCATCTCGCCCTACCCATCAGGTCAGCTTCGGCTC
>JBIIGP010000218.1:0-3726 GCA_044236415.1 Acidimicrobiales bacterium
AACAGATGAATGATTTCCCGCAACGGTGACGACTGCTCCGCCATAGGAATGACCGAGAAGGATGACAGGACCCTCGATGGTGTCGAGAACCGCGGTTACCGCCGCTGCGTCTTCAGTGAGGTCGGTAAGCGGAAGATCGACAAGTGCGGTGGTTGCGCCTCGTGCCTCGAGTTCAGCGACCAGCGGTTCGAAACACCAACTGCCGTGAAATGCACCGTGCGTCAGAACGATTGTTGTCATTGCCGCACATTAGAGCCGAGCGATCAACTTTTCATGAGGAAATCGATGTCGTCAGCCTTGAGGAATAGATCCACTTCTTCGGCCAACAGTTCGTGCTTCACAAGTTCAGGATCGGCATCGAGAATCTCAATCGCAATTTCCCGAGCCGTTACTACCCACTCACGGTCGCGACGAAGCGACGCCAGCTTCAGGTCGTTCTGACCTTTCTGCCGCTCCCCCATGATCGTGCCTTCGCCACGAAGATCGAGATCGACTTCAGCAAGCTCGAACCCATCGGTGCTTCGAACAAGGGCTTCAAGGCGTGCTTCACCGTCGGGGGTTTTCGCCTCACCAACAAGCCAACAGAACGACTTCGCCGCGCCTCGACCGACTCGGCCACGCAACTGGTGCAACTGGGCGATGCCAAAACGCGTGGCATCGAGAATGACCATCACCGTGGCGTTGGGAACATCCACGCCAACTTCAATAACGGTCGTTGAAACGAGCGCGTCGAGTTCGCCAGCACGGAACTGGGTCATGACTGCGTCCTTTTCATCGGACTTCAGCCGACCATGTAACAAACCAACTCGCAGTCCCGAAAGTTCGCCGCTCGTGAGTTCCTCAAACGTTTCCTGGGCTGATCGAACCTCGAGCTTTTCGCTCTCTTCAATCAACGGACACACGACATAGACCTGACGGCCATCGGCAATTTCGTCGCGGACCTGTTGCCACACTTGAACTTCGTCCATGTCGTTTTGCGCCCAACGAGTGACGATCGGCGTGCGGCCCGGAGGAAGTTCATCGAGAACCGAAACATCGAGGTCGCCATAGACGGTCATTGCTGCGGTGCGCGGAATCGGCGTGGCAGTCATGACCAACACATCAGGCATGGCGTCGCCTGCGCCCTTGTCACGCAATGCCGCTCGTTGTTCAACGCCAAAGCGATGCTGTTCATCGATTACCACGACGCCGAGCGACTTGAACTCGATACCTTCAGAGATCAACGAGTGCGTACCGATGACGATGTCGAGATTTCCCGTCGCCATGTCTTCGAGGATTTTGCGACGATCGCCCGCTGTCGTTCGGTTCGTAAGCAGCGCAACCCGCAACGAGCGATCCATTCCCGCCCCGCCGAACAAATTGCCGTCGTCAGTATCGGGAACCGTGAAACCTTCGAGCAGATGTTTGATGCCGAGGTGGTGCTGCTCGGCCAGAACTTCAGTCGGCGCCATGAGCGCGGCCTGATGACCACCCTGCACCGCAACCAACATCGCACTCACCGCGACCACGGTCTTTCCCGCACCCACATCGCCCTGCAACAACCGATGCATGGGATGGCCTTTAGCGAGGTCTTCGTTGATCTCAACGATCGTCCGAGCCTGAGCGCCAGTGAGGTCATAGGGAAGCACCTCATGAAAGCGCTTCACCAACGGCCCACCACCATCACCAACAACATGAGCGATTCCAACAGCGGTTCGTTCGAGTTCTCGTTTGCGCCGAACCAGTTCCACCTGCACGCGTAACAGTTCGTCGAAGACAAGGCGCTTTCGAGCGGCCTTTTCCTCTTCCGAGTCATTCGGCTCGTGAATACCACGAAAGGCAGTCGTGCGATCGACGAGATCAAGTCGATCAAGCAACGACTCGTCGACGATGTCCGCGAATTCGCCAGAGCGGCGCAACGTTTCTGCACACAAGTCAGCAATCGTGTCGCTATTGATTCGCGCTTTCTCCGATTGCGGATAGATCGGCACAATCCGACCAACTCGGGTACCAACTTTGTCGACAAAGGGATTCGTCATTCCCCGACGACCATTAAAGACAGTGACCTTTCCAAAAATCGCTACGGAGGTTCCGACTGGCAGGAACTTCAAGCGCCACCGTTGATTGAAGAAACTGATGTCAAGAGAACCGGTGTCGTCAGCCACGGTGATGACGATGAACTCGCGTCCGTTCTTGCTCCGGACCGCACGACTGGCCTTCACCGTTGCGAGAAGTACAACTTCCTCATCGAGTGGCGCATCGCGAATCGTGACTTCTTTCGTGCGATCGATGTAACGGCGCGGATAATTCGTCAACACATCGAGCACGGAACGAATACCGAGCGTTGCCAGTGCTTCTGCCCGCTTGGGCGTCACACCTTTCAATTCAGTGACCGCCAGATTGGCGAGTTGTGCCAACCGACGTCCCACGATCTCGCTCACTCGATACCGAAGAGATAGGGGTAGAGCGGCTGTCCGCCGTGATGCACTTCAACCTCGCAGCTAGGACGGTTGTCGTGAACCCACACTTCAAGATGGCGAGTAGCCGCAGGCGTTGCGCCTTCACCCTCAATAATCGTGACGATTTCGTGGTCGTCATTCACGATGCGGGCAAGCAGAGCAGCAGCGGCTTCGGAAAGATCAGGGTTGATCGAAATGATTCCGTCGCGAGCGATACCGAGCCAGTCGCCTTCGCTGATCGGACCAGCATCACTACTTGAATCACGAACCGCCCGAGTGAGTTCGCCGGCAACGACATGCGCAGCAGCTTCGGACATCGCGTCGGCATTCGAAGCTGCAGTGCCTTCCGGGTCATAGGCCAGCAATGAAGCGAAACCTTCGGCAACCCCACGCGTGGGAACAACCCGAACGTTCTTGGTCGTCATAGCGTCGACCTGTTCGGCCACCGGGATGATGTTCTTGTTGTTTGGCAACAACACAACGTCGTCGGCCGGAGCTGCTTCAACCGCTTCAAGGAGTTGCGCGGTTGAAGGGTTCATGGTTTGGCCACCAGTGACGATCACCTGGACGCCAAGAGAATGGAAGATGCGACGAACGCCGTCGCCTACCGAAACCGCAACGACCGCGCATGGAACGGGGTCGTGCGTTGTTGCTGGTTCCGGGTTCATGGGTTCGGCCTCGCGCACCCAACGCTCTTCTTCAACTTCTTCAAGAAGGTCGGTAACGCGAATGGAACGCGGGCGACCAATGTCGACGGCGGCATCGATCGTTGCGCCGATGTCATCAGTATGAATGTGACAGTTCCAAATTCCGTCGCCACCTACAACGACGATTGAATCGCCCAGGGTCGACCACACATCTTTAAAACCGGGCACCGCTTCATCGGGTGCTTCGAGGAAGTACATGACCTCGTACCGAAGACTTGCGAGCGATCCGTCATGAGAGCCATCGCCATGAGCAGCATCGAAGGCATCGAGAAATTCTGCCGACGCCCCAGCGGGATCTTCCGCCGCTTCGGGAATCGGTCGGCCGCACACAATGTTGAGCGCGACGTCGAACATCAGCATGAGACCAGTTCCGCCGGAATCGACAACACCGGCATCGGCCAGCACCTGCAACATCTCAGGAGTACGCGCGAGCGCGTCGGTGCCCGAAGCATGCGCTGCTTCGAGAACACCGAGAAGATCCGAACCAGCATCGGCTGCAGCGCGCCCGCCTTCGGCAGCAACACGGACGACAGTGAGGATCGTTCCTTCGACCGGCTTCATCACCGCGCCATAGGCAGCAG
>JBIIGP010000219.1:0-3720 GCA_044236415.1 Acidimicrobiales bacterium
CGACGGGAAAGAACGAGTGCGTTGCCCCCGTCGCCGTAGGTGCCGAGAAGGTCGGGATAGAGCGAAACGATTCGAACTGCAGAGTCAGTTCGGTTGAGGCCGGGAGTA
The DNA here is from genome assembly GCA_044236415.1 of Acidimicrobiales bacterium. GTDB lineage: Bacteria > Actinomycetota > Acidimicrobiia > Acidimicrobiales > Acidimicrobilacustridaceae > Acidimicrobilacustris. The sequence goes on from JBIIGP010000219.1 coordinate 109, forward strand.
CGTGTCACAGCACGCCGCCAACTTTTTCGAGGTGATCTTGGAACGCTGTGTAATTCGACGCGACGTCAACGGGAACGGTTGGGTCGAAGTCAGGTGACTGGCGGACAAGTTCGAGGGCTTCTTCAAGACTGTCGGCTACACGATGAGTGATGTTTCCGTAGCGGAAACGCACGGCAAGGTCGTGGCGTCGTTCGCCGATGGCGATCACAAGTCGATTGCCGACGCGCTCGTAGGCCACATCCCAAAGCCAAGAAGGATCGTGGCCGTCGGCGATTCGGGCGTTAATGGCAATAACCAGAGGTGTTGATGGTCCCTCGAGGAGTTCGAGTGCTTCATGCCAGCCGGCGGGGTTCTTGGCCAAGAGAAGGCGAATGTTTGTGCCATTGAAATCGGCGACGCGGTAGCGGCCCGCAACTTCGGTGATGTCATCGAGTGCATCGAATGCCGCATCGAGGTCAGTGCCCATTGCTGTGGATGCTGCAAGTGCAAAAGCTGCGTTGACTCGATTCACCCGGCCGGGGAGTGCCAGCGGTGAACGAAAACTGCGACCGGCGATGGAAATGGTGTCGTCTTCGACAAACACATCGACGCGGGGACGCTTGAGATCACATGATGTGCAGGCCCACCCGGAGTCGACGAAGTCGATTCGGCCGGAACACGCAGGACATCCCGCAGCATCGGCAGTCCATTCCTGCCCTGTGGCGATCCAGGTGACGCTTGGTGCGGCGAGCGCGGCCCATGTCACGAGAGGATCATCGGCATTCGCTATGACGGTGCGTGGCGGAGTGGCAGTAAGAGCGTTGCGCCATTGTTCGGCGAGTTTGCGAACCTCTTGTGTCCGGTCGAGTTGATCACGACTCAGATTCAGCAGCACCACGGTGCTGGCGTTTGTGGAGCGAAGGACCGAATCAACCCAACGCTCATCAACCTCGAGAACTGCCGTATCTGTCGAGTTGGCTGCGGCGAGCGCAGCGACGATGCCGGGAGTCATGTTGGCGCCAAGCCAATTTGAGACCACAGGTTGGCGAGAACTGAGCGCAGCTGAAAGAAGTTTGGTCGTCGTAGTTTTTCCGTTGGTCGCGCTGACGATTGCGACGTCGCGTGACCCAGTGAGTTCCGCAAGAAGGTTTCGGTCAACGAGTAGTGACACCCGGCCACCAATGACCGATCCGGTTCCGAAGCGCACCACTCGCGATGCCCATGCAACGGTGCGCCCGACAAGAACTGCGAGTCGTGCTCGGGGTCGGATCTTGACCGTTTGGCCAGATGCGGGAGCGGGGGCAGGAGCAGCGGTCACGACAAGGTGATGCTAGTTCCGTCGTCGATCAAGGCTTTGGTGCCAGGAGGGCTCTGAATTAGCGAGGCGGTCCGTTCGAGACGAAGACAGAAACGATTGGACCATCGAGGAGCAATTTGAAGTACCGCTTGAAATCTGCGCTCGGGGATTTTGCTGCGAGTTCGGCTTGTGTCCATTTTTGGAGGAGCTGCTCTTGGCCGCGAACTTGGTCGAGAGTCGACATCCCCGGTTGGGCATCGAAGGCAGCGTATTTCGAGACCAGCGCATTGAATTCGGTGCGCTGATCTGGGGTCAGCGGGTCGTAGCTGAAGATTTCTCGGTAGTCGGGGTTGGTTTGCATCTCGAGGCGTGTTGAATCGGTGAGGAAGAGCAGTTCTGATGCGGCCTGCGAACGTTCGATCGTTCGCTTGTCCCCGTAGATGTATGCCCAACTTGGACTGCGGCGCACATCGATTCCGGCTTCTTCCGCTTGCGCTAGGACGTCGAGTCCCGCTGATCCGTCCAAGCCGTAGCCATCTACGAGAAAGATGGGCTCAGGCAATCCTTCGAGTGCTGCAAGGGTCGGCGGAGTCAATGCGGCGATTGCCCGAGTCCAACTCTCTGAGAGTCGAAGTGGCGTGAGGTTGACGCCGCGAATGAGCATCGCCACCAGCACGAAAATTGTTGCGACAACGACAAGGTTGGTTGCGTGGCGGCGTCCGAACGCGGTGAGTGCAATCTGTCGCAACGCGACGGCAGCAATTGCGAGCCATGTGAACGCTGCGATCGCCCACATCCAGCGCAGGAGGTACGGCGACGGTGCACCCACAATGCGCGAGGCCGCAATTGCACCGGCGATGATCAGCGCACCAGCAATGCCGCACAGCGCAAGTTCATTTCGCCAGTGCTTTCGCCACGCCCACCAACTCGCAACACACAATGCGATCAGCGCCCAGGGAATGGCCCAACCGGACGTGTCGATCGCGGAGTTGATGAGTGACGGTTCCGCGCCCCGAACCCAGTTGCCTGGGATGGAGAGGAACCGGAACATAATTTGAACTCCGGTTGCGAGCCCCGTTGTTTCGAGCGGCGGATTGCGCAGGAATCCATAGATCAGTCGGAGATTGCCCGGCGACTGTGTGAACTGATCAATGATCGGGGGAATCCAACACACGAAGGCAACAACAGCAGCGATAAGTGCTGTTCGACGATCATGAGAGCGGTTGGTCCCGCGAACTGATCGGGCGACAAGTGCGAGTCCGCCGATACCAACGAGTAGAGCGACGGGTAGTGCGCTACCGACGTGGCACTGCACAGCAAATGAGGCGAGCAGAACAAGCGCTATTGCGGCAACTCGATCACCGAAGACGCAGCGCCAACTAGCGACTGCGGTCGCAAACACAGCGAGGATGACGAATTCTGGATTCCACGGATCGGCGAGACCGGCGGGGTTCATCCCGAAGCAGAGCAGCGCGAGAAAGAAGCCGACAAGTACGAAAGTTCGCCTGCCTGCTCGTGCCGCGATCCAAAGCGTTGAAGCGATGACTCCAAGGTTGACGAGAAGTGCGCCGAGGAGAAGCCCGATTGGCGAGGAACCGCTTAATCGGTAGGGGAGTGCGAGGACATAGAAAAGCAACGGGCCCGGATGGTTCCACTGATATCTGGAGTAGACGCCGATGATGGGCGTCTCCGATCCGCCGACATCGGCGACGCGCAACTGAAGCGTTCGGTAGTCGCCAATTGGCAGCCAGTTGGACGTCAGGAGTCGATACAGCAGCCATCCAAGGATGATGGCGATCAATGCAGCAACGATGATGACGAGACGGCTATCGATCGGTGGCTGTTGATCGTCTTCGGAGACACTCGGCGAGGAAGAATTCGCGGTCTCTGTGGCTGATGCCGTCACGAGGTCGATACTACGGCTGAGGCCCCATGGGTTGAGGGCGACAGCTCAAAGCAGTTGATTCTCTTGAATGTGTACGAGAAGACCACGGCACGCTGCTTCAATCAGGTCGTAGACCTCGATGAATCCTTCGTCACCGCCTGCCCACGGGTCGGGTACGTCACCGCCCCAAGGGTCGGTTTGTGTGAGTGCGGGGTCAAACCTGCGGAGGCGGACTATGCGGTCATGAAGCGCAGGTTCAGTTCGATCGCGCAGATCGCGTTCATTCATGCCGTCCATGGCCAGAACAAGGTCGTAAAACGACGCATCGCCGGGGTGAAACGCGCTGGCTCTGGATGTCAGTTCGATTCCGCGGCGACGAGCCTCAGCGCGTGCTCGATCGTCGGGTAATTCGCCGCGGTGCCACCCTGCAGTGCCAGCACTGTGAACCTCG
>JBIIGP010000021.1:0-13900 GCA_044236415.1 Acidimicrobiales bacterium
AACAAATTCGCGTTCGCAAGGTGCGGCGTAACGACGAACTGGTAGTCGCCCTTCTCATGACGATCGCGGCTGTAGTCCTCCATCAACTTTCGGACGATTGCACCCTTCGGATGCCACACGGCAAGACCGCCACCCAACTCCGACGGAAAACTCAGGAGATCAAGTTCAGTCGCAAGTTTTCGGTGATCGCGTTCGGCGGCTTCTTCGAGACGCTTGAGATAGGCCTCGAGATCTTTCTTCGAAGCCCACGCGGTTCCGTAAATTCGCTGAAGCATCGGGTTGCGTTCGTCACCACGCCAATAGGCCCCGGCAACACGCATGAGCTTGAAATGACCGAGACGTCCAGTGTCCGGGACGTGAGGTCCGCGGCAGAGATCAATGAATCTGGGTGGGTTCTCGTACGTTCGCACAAGACCCGATTCGGTTGCCGATGTGGGGTCCTCGGCAGCGCCGCGAATGATTTCGCACTTGTACTTATGCCCGCTGAACAGTTCGAGCGCAGCATCTTCAGGAATTTCGTCGCGGATGAACGGTTGCTTTTCGGCGATGATCTCGCGCATGCGCGTATCAAGACGCTCAAGATCGTCGGGAGTGAAGGTTCCGCCGTCAGCAAGTTCGAAGTCGTAATAGAAGCCATTCTCGATTGGCGGGCCAATCGCAAACGTGGCCCCTGGGAACAGGTCGAGAACTGCTTGGGCCAGCACGTGGGCAGTCGAGTGACGAATGGTGAACAGGCCACGCTCGTCGGTCTCAGTGATGATGGATACCTCGTCGCCACTCTCGAGCGGCCACACGAGATCTCGCTCGGTGCCATTGACCGCGCCGATCACGGCCGCCTTCGCAAGACGTGAACCAATGGACGAGGCGAGCCCAGCGACGGTTGTACCGGCGGGAACAGAGCGCTCGGAACCGTCAGGAAGGGTGATCGTGATCTCGTCAGACATAACGGCGAGCGTACCCGTTGCGCTCTGGCGCCCCGGAAGTAGTTACAAGATCAGCGCTGAGGCTCGCCAACGAGGAAGATGCCGAGGAGTTTTGCAGCAGACGCCACGCCCTCGCCTCGCTCTACCGCTCGGTCGATTACTTCAACTGCTCCCGGTGTATCGAGATCGTCGTCGAGACGCACCCGGACCGCATCAAGAGCTGTCTGACTATCGACAGCACCCGGGGCAGTTGTGGCAGCCAACCAGAGTTCAAGACGTGCTGCTGAGATCGGCATGATTTCGTCGTGCCATTCCCATGAGTCGCGGTAATGGTGCGCAACGATTGCCAAACGAATCGCACGAACGTCCCAGGTCTTGCGCAATTCGCTAATGAAAACGAGATTGCCGAGCGACTTCGACATCTTTTCGCCGTCCATGCGAACCATTGCTTGGTGCATCCAGTGACGCACAAAGGGCTGTCCGGTAGCGGCTTCGCTCTGTGCTGCTTCACATTCGTGATGCGGGAAGATGAGGTCGGAGCCACCGCCATGAAGATCAATCGTGGTGTCGAGTTCGCGAAGAGCGAGTGCCGAGCACTCGATATGCCAGCCCGGACGCCCAGGCCCCCACAACGATTCCCAACTGGGTTCATCGGAGGCAGATGGCTGCCAAAGAACGAAATCGAGAGGATCGCGCTTGTTGGGATCGTCGGGATTGCCGCCATGCTGACGAGCAAGGTCGATCATTTGTTCGCGGCTGTAGTGCGACACCTGACCAAAGCGGTCAAAGGAGCTCACATCGAAATAGACAGAACCACCGCTTTCATAGGCATGACCCTGATCAAGCACCATGCCGATGAAACCGCGGATGTCAGCGATTGCAGAGGTGGCACGTGGTTCGCTCCAACATTCGACGACGTTAAGCGCTTCCATATCTGCATCGAAGCGAGCGGTTTCGGCGGCGGCCAGATCAAGATAATGAACGCCCAGTTCTCGGGCTTTGCGAAGAAGATCGTCATCGACATCAGTGACGTTGCGAACACATCGAGTTTCATGGCCTAGATCACGCAAACGCCGCTGCAACACGTCGTAGGTGACGTAGGTCGCCGCATGACCAAGATGGGTGGCGTCGTAGGGCGTAATGCCACACGTGTACATGAGGACAACGGGGCCGGGCTCAAACGCAACAACCTCGCGACGAGCGGTGTCGTAAAGGCGCATCGGGCCGGCCGGGTTTGCCATAGTCATCGAAGCTTTTCGGGATCGATTCCGGTGAACTTCACCGCAACGCGGGTCTTGTACTTGAGATTCAGTTCGAGCAGCACTGCCGTGAATGCTTCAATCGGCGCTGCTTGGGTGAGGTCACCGGCATCGAGAGCCCTCATGTTTGGCATCTCGTTAATGAGATCCATTGAGACGCGCTTTGCCACCGCGTGATCGGAGCAGACCAGTACGTCGCTCTCAATCGGGTGATCGAGGTCGGCGAGTTCCTTTGCGGGAACATGATGCAACGCACCCACAACAAGAGAACGGGGAACTGCGGCCTGGACACTGGCAGCGACAGATCCGCGAGGAGGAACGAGGGGCTGGAATTCGTGACCAACGCGAATGAGCGCATTCGCCATGCAAATCACGATCTTGCCTTCGAGGAGATCAGAGACCGACTTTGCCGTTGTCCATGCCGCGTCCCATGGAGTCGCGATCACGATCAGCTGTGCGGATGCTGCGCCAGCGTTGTCGGCGGCGGTGATCGAAAGGTTGCGATCGGGCCACTTGGCGATGATTCCATCGACGACCTCGGCTGCTCGTTCCTCGCTTCGTGAGCCAAGGATGACCTGATGACCTGCCGAAGCGAGTCTGATTCCGAGGGCGCTTCCTGCTGGGCCCGTAGCGCCCACGATTCCGATCTGCATGCGGCGAACCGTAGCGGACCATCGCTCGCTCATCGCGCTGTTCCGCCGAATTACGGGTTCGGCAACGTAACGTCTCACCCGTAACCGCGATCGGAGGAACTATGGGACTGCTTGAAGGTAAGCGACTGTTGATGACCGGAGTGCTCAATGACTCCTCGCTTGGCTTCGGCGTCGCCCGTCTCGCTCAGCAAGAAGGGGCCGAGATCGTTCTCACTGGCGTGGGCGCTGGCATGAAGCACACGCTCAAGGCCGCAAAGAAGCTCGATGTGGAGCCCGAGGTCATTGAACTGGATGTCTCGGTTCCCGAACATCTTGATGCTGCCCGGGAACACCTCACGAAGAAGTGGGGTCGCGTCGATGGTGCGCTCCATTCAATTGGCTTCGCTCCGCCGGTCTGCCTTGGCGGAACATTCATGGATGCCACATGGGAAGACGTCTCGGTGGCCATGAACATCTCGGCGTACTCGCTCAAAGCTCTCGCCGATGTTGTCGCCCCCCTCATGACCGAGGGCGGTTCCATCGTCGGGCTCGATTTCGACAACACCGTTTCTTGGCCGTCGTACGACTGGATGGGTGTTGCCAAGTCAGCGCTTGAATCCACATCTCGCTATCTCGCCCGCTATCTGGGCCCACAGCAGATTCGTGTGAATCTCGTTGCGGCGGGCCCCATTAAGACCATCGCAGCGCGTTCAATTCCCGGCTTTTCAAAGTTTGAAGACGTGTGGGACGAACGCGCTCCCCTCGGCTGGAATGTTCACGATTCCAGCGCTGTAGCGAAGGCCTGCGTTGTACTGCTGTCGGATTGGTTCCCGCAGACAACTGCCGAGATCGTCCATGTCGATGGCGGTTATCACGCCACCGGCGCCTAACCCTCTTCGGTCAGGTCGCTCAGCAGTTCTTCAAGAAGATCATCAAGAGTGACGATCCCGGCGGTTGATTCGTCGTCGTTGTAGACGGTTGCGAAGTGCACCCGCGTCAACTGCATCTTTTTGAGGAGATCTTCGAGTCGCTTTTCGCATTCAGTTTCCAGCGTCGGACGCACTAACCGCGATGGAACTGGATTATCGATTTCCGAATCAGGGACAGTAAGTAGGTCTTTTGCGTGGAGAAACCCTCGCACATCGTCGATCCCGCCGTCACCCACGACCAACAGGCGTGTGTGCCCGAGTTCGCGAACTGCTTCTTCAAGTTCACGGGGCGTGGCTTCGATCGAAACAGCGGCAACCGATTCGCGCGCAACCATGACCGAAGCGACCGTTCGCTGGCCGAAATCCAAAACTCCGGAGAGAAGTTCCGCCGAGAAATCCGGGATCGCACCTTCTTCGTGTGAGACCGAAACGAGTACCGCGAGTTCTTGCGCCGAATGTGTGTCGGAAAGTTCGTCTTTCGGCTCGACGCCAAAAATTCGAACACCCACGTTCCCAAACCAGTTAAGGACGATAACGAGAGGACGTGCGAACAGCAGGTAGAGACGATTCGGCCCGCTCACGATCTTCAGAACCGATTCAGGGTGTGTGAGGGTCAAATTCTTCGGGACCATCTCCCCCAAAACCATGTGGGCGAACACGATCACGAGCAGGCCGATCACCGAAGAAATAGGGCGAATCCATCCTTGCGGAATCCACGACGCGTGATGAGCAACAGATTCGATGAAGTGAGCAAATGCGGGTTCACCGATTAGACCGAGCAGCAGTGACGCAACGGTGATGCCCAACTGCGCTCCTGCGAGTTGAATACTCAGCTCCTTCATCGCAGCGAGTGCGCGAATCGCAGAGCGATCACCCGCGTCCGCGAGTGGCTCGAGTCGGCTGCGACGAGAACCCACGAGCGCGAACTCAAGCGCAACAAAGAAACCGTTCACCGCGAGGAGAACAATGATGAGGAGGAACGGCCACATGTCAGTCCGCTCCCCTCTTGCGACTCTTCGAAGGACTGCCAGAAGCGCCGTCGGCAGCATCGGGCATCGCTACCCGAACCGTGACGAGAGAGATGCGACGACGGTCAAGTTCCGCGACTTCAAAGCTCCAGTCGCCCCACAGCACCTTCTCGCCAACGTTCGGTAGATGTCCGAGTTGATCAAGGAGGAATCCGGCGAAGGTTTCGTACTCTCCTTCAGGGATCACGCATCCGACTTGGTCAGCCACTTCGTCGGGGTGAAGTCCACCGGGTAACGACCATTCGTTTCGTCGGCCTGGAACAACCGTCGAAGGCATGCGGCGATCATGTTCGTCGCCAATTTCTCCGACGATTTCTTCGAGAATGTCTTCGAGTGTGATGATCCCAGCTGTGCCGCCGTATTCGTCGACCACCACTGCGAGATGGGTTCTGGCCCGACGCAGATCTCTAAGCACATCAGCAAGATCGCGGCTCTCGGGCAACTCGAGCATCGGGCGCATCAACGAGGAGACCAATGTGGTGGAACGTTGCGCGCGAGGTACGGCATGAACTGCGCGAACGTGAACGGTTCCGACGATGTCGTCGAGATCCTCACCGTAAACGAGGAAACGCGAATGCCCCGTTGAGACAGAAGCCTCGACGAGCGCATCAACCGTGTCAGAACTTTGAAGAGCGGTAACCGCGGTACGCGGAACGAGAACGTCTTCGGCGCTCTTGCCTTCAAATCGAATCGATCGTGTGAGCAGCTGCGATGCCGAGTCATCGAGGACTCCCCCACGACTTGATGCACTCACAAGGATCTGCATCTCAGAGAGCGTTCGAACATGCGAAAGCTCTTCGGTTGGCTCAACACCGAGCATACGAACGGTGCGGTTCGCTGCTCCGTTCAACATGCGAATGAGAGGTCCAAAAATGATTCCGTACATCCGCACAAGCGGACCGAGGTAGTACACCGTCGTTTCAGGCCGGGCAATGGCCAGACCCTTTGGCACCAATTCACCGACAATCATCTGCACGACTGTTGCGAGAAAGATTGCGATAACGAGCGAAACACCAATCATCGCGGTCGAACCCAACAGCGGCTCAAGTACAGGGTGCAGGAGTTCAGCGATCGCAGGCTCGGCCAAAAAGCCGATGAGCAGTGATGTCACCGTGATACCGAGTTGTGCGCCGGACAGATGAAACGACAGGCGGGCAAGTAGTCCTTTTGCAACTCGAGCGCGCCGTCGACCCGCCTCAACATCGTTTTCGACCTTCGCTCGATCAACGGCGACCAACGCGAATTCGGCTGCGACGAAAAACCCATTCGCGATGATGAGAAAGAACACCGCAACAAGGCCGAGTACTGGGTTCACGCTTCAGTCCCCCACGCCCACCATCGGCCATGACGTCGTTCAAGGCCAAGCGGCATTTCAAAGCACTCGGAAAGATTTGCTTCAGTGAGCACGTCATCGAGTGTTCCAGCACTGAGCACCCGACCTTCGCGAAGCATCAAGACGTGAGTGAATCCTTCAGGGATCTCTTCAACATGGTGGGTAACCAGAACAGTTGCAGGTGTATCGACACCCACAGCAAGAACACCCAACGTGCGAACGAGGTCTTCACGACCAGCAAGGTCGAGTCCAGCGGTAGGTTCATCGAGAAGGAGAAGACCAGGTTCGGGCATCAAGGTTCTGGCCAGCAGGACTCGCTGCTTCTCCCCGGAGGACAAAGTGGCGAAGCTGCGATCGGCCAATCGACCAATTTCCATTCGCTCAAGACAGTCGCGCGCTCGTTGCCGATCGGCGTCGTCATAGGTATGCCACCACGTTTCCAGCGCCGCGTTCTTTGCCGTCATGACAACATCGGCCGCGATGAGGTCGGATCGAAGTTGATCGGCCATTCCTGAACTGGCAACACCGATGCGCTTGCGCAGTGACCGCACATCGGTTCGCCCAAGCGTCTCACCCAACACGTCAACCTCACCCGAGGATGGGTGCAAATACAGCGAAGCGATCTTCATCAACGTCGACTTTCCGCAGCCGTTACGCCCAAGCACCACCCATCGTTCGGAGGCGCCAACGGTCCAGGTGACAGTGTCGAGAATCGCTCGACCTTCACGAACAAGCGTGACGTCGCGAAGTGAAAGTGCTGCAGGGTCGGGTAGACCCATGGTGACCTACTTGTCGAGCAGGAGTGCGAGTGCGACCGACGCGAACATGAAAATGACGGCCGCAACCACGGTGATGCGATCGAGATTCTTCTCAACGACAGTTGATCCTGCAGCTGACGCCCCCAAGCCACCACCGAACATGTCGGACAGGCCACCACCCCGACCGCTGTGAAGCAGGACGAGGAAGATAAGGGTGAGGGCAGAGAGCACCTGGACGATGAGGACAGCGATCAGCACGGCGAAGACGTTATCAGGACAGTCGGAACTGGACGATTCGGGCGAATTCCTCGGGATCGAGAGCCGCTCCACCAACAAGTGCACCATCGATATCGGGCTGACCCATGAGTTCGGCAGCATTTCCCGCCTTGACCGAGCCTCCGTACTGAATGCGAACGGCCTTGGCCGCATCCGCACCCTTCATTTCCTTCACCTTGGCTCGGATCCAACTGCAGACCTGCTGTGCATCTTCAGCGCTTGCGGTGCGGCCTGTGCCGATGGCCCAGATCGGTTCGTAAGCGAGGACCATGGAGGCCACCTGCTCGGGCTTGAGGGCTTCGATGCCGGCGTGGATCTGACCAGTCACCTTTCCGCGGGTGGCTTCACCTTCACGTTCTTCGAGCGTTTCACCACAGCACAGGATGGGGGTCATGCCGTTTTCGAAGACGGACTTCACTTTGCGGGCGACGATGATGTCGTCTTCGCCGAAGATCTCGCGTCGTTCACTGTGTCCGACGATCACGTACGACACGTTGAGTTTGAAGAGCATTCCCGGAGCAACTTCACCGGTGTAGGCGCCGTTGGCTTCCCAGTGACAGTTCTGCGCACCGAGAGCGATCGGAACCTTTTCGCTTTCAAGGAAGGTCTGCACGGTACGAATGTCGGTAAACGGTGGGTGCACCGACACATCGACTGCCTCGTAATCGTCCTTCGAAAGGAGATAGCGCAACTTGTCGAGCGTTGCTGTTGCCTCGAAGTGATTGAGGTTCATCTTCCAGTTTCCGGAGATGAGTGGTTTGCGGTCAGGCATTTGATGCTCCTCGTAAGGCTTCGAGTCCGGGAAGATCGCCGTTCTCAAGCAATTCGAGCGACGCACCTCCACCGGTTGAGACGTGATCGACCTCGTTGGCGAGACCGAACGCGTCGAGTGCTGCAGCAGAATCGCCACCACCGACAACGGTGAAGCCACGGGCTTCCGCCATCGCTTCGGCAATTACGCGTGTGCCTGCGGCAAAGCGCGGATCTTCGAACACACCCATGGGACCGTTCCAGAAGATCGTCTTTGCTTCAGCGATGATGTCGGCAAATTCCGATGCGGTTCCGGGACCAATGTCGAGACCCTTCCAACCGTCGGGAACATCGGAACCGAGTTGGCGAACTTCTCCCCCTGCTTCGGGGTTCATGATTTCGCCGCCCGGGCCCAGCGCAGTTACATCGTGCGGGATGTGAATCGTGACATCCGAGTCGAGGAATCGCTTGCAGGTTTCGATCTGGTCGACTTCAAGCAACGAATCGCCAACGTGATGTCCCTGTGCGGCGAGGAACGTGAAACACATTCCGCCGCCGATGATCAGCGCGTCGGCCACTTCGGACAACGCGTCGATAACGCCAAGCTTGTCCGACACCTTCGAGCCGCCGAGGATGACGACAAAAGGACGCTTCGGATCCGAACGCAGCGGCAACAACACGTCGACTTCACGCTGAAGCAGACGACCTGCGGCCGACGGAAGGAACTGCGGAGGACCGACGATCGATGCATGTGCGCGGTGCGATGCACCAAACGCGTCGTTGACGTAAAGGTCCTGATCAGCGATGAGTTCCTGCACGAACGCAGGGTCATTGGCGGTCTCGCCTGGGTTGAAACGCAGGTTGTCGAGCAGTTCGACGCCCGGTGCGAGTTCAGCGAGACGACGACGAACTGGCTCCACCGAATACTTCGGATCGGGAGCACCCTTCGGACGACCGAGATGCGTGCACGCGGTAACGGTTGCGCCGCGAGACGTCAGATACTCGATCGTGGGAAGTGCAGCACGAATACGGAAGTCGTCGACGATCTCACCATTGGAGATCGGCACATTGAAATCAGCGCGTAGGAGAACTCGGCGACCACTGACGTCGCCGAGGTCCTCCAGCGAAGGAACGCTCATCGGGCGGGACTACTTCGCCGCTTTGGCCATGACCTGCACGAGGTCGACCAGGCGGTTGGAGTAACCCCACTCGTTGTCGTACCAGCCGAGCACCTTCACGAGGTTGCCCATAGCCATGGTGAGCTTCGAGTCGAATGTGCACGATGCGGGCTGACCGACGATGTCGGAAGAAACAATTTCTTCATCGGTGAACACGAGCACCTTCGAAAGCGGACCAGAGGTTGCGGCCGCTTTGAACGCTGCGTTGATTTCATCGACGGTGACATCACGCTTGAGCACACCAACGAAGTCGGTGATGGAGCCGTCCGGGACGGGCACGCGAAGTGCGGTGCCGTCGAGCTTGCCCTTCATGGCTTCGAGCACGAGGCCAGTGGCGCGAGCTGCACCAGTTGACGACGGCGTGATGTTCGCAGCCGAAGCGCGTGCGCGACGCATGTCGGTGTGGGGGCCGTCGACGAGGTTCTGATCGCCGGTGTAGGCGTGGACGGTGGTCATGAGGCCCTTTTCGACGCCGAAGGCATCGTCGAGAACCTTGATCATCGGAACGAAGCAGTTGGTCGTGCACGAAGCATTCGACACAACCTTGTGCTTGGCCGGGTCGAAGGTGTCGTCATTGACGCCAACAACGAAGGTGGCATCGGCGTTGGTGGCCGGGGCCGAAATGATGACGTACGGGGCGCCTGCTTCGAGGTGAGCGGCGGCCTTGTCGCGATCGGTGAAGAAGCCAGTGGACTCCACAACGATGTCGACGCCAAGTTCCTTCCAAGGAAGATCCTTGGGGTCACGGATTGCGGTGATCTTGAGAAGCTTCCCGTCCACGAGGATGCCCTCGTCAGTTGCTTCGACGGTTGCGTCGAGGCGACCCATAACCGTGTCGTACTTGAGAAGGTGCGCCATTGCAGGCACCGAACCCAAATCGTTGGCGGCAACGATTTCGACATCAGCGCCGGACTGCCTCACCGCCCGGAAGAAGTTGCGGCCGATGCGACCGAAGCCATTGATGCCGACACGGATGGTCATTGTGGGCACTGCCTCCTGGGTTGGCCGTCGACGGTCGACGGCTTTAGTGACGAGATGGGTTGACGTTACGCCAGACGGCGCACGCGTTTGGCCGGTCTGACTCCAGCCCGGCCGATTCTCGCGGAATCGGCGCCCGTGATGATGTCAGCGGTCGAGGTCTCGATGGGTGACCCGAAGGTGAAAACCCCGCCCGCGAAGGGCCTCAGCCACCGCTTCGGCGATTGCAACCGACCGATGGCGCCCGCCCGTGCAGCCAAAAGCCACCGTGAGATAGCTCTTTCCTTCGGCCACATAGGCCGGCAACAGCATCTCGAGGAGTCCGTCGATCTGAGAAAGAAACTCGGAAGTGAGCGGCCGGGACAGCACATAGTCACGAACGGGTTCGTCGAGACCGGTGAGCGGGCGCAATTCTTCGACCCAATGGGGGTTCGGGAGGAATCGGCAATCGATCACTAGGTCGGTGTCGAGGGGAAGCCCGTGCTTGTAGCCAAACGACAGCACCGTGGTCTGCATGCCACCGGCCGGAGCATCGGCCGCAAAGAGATCGAGCATGCGGGCACGAAGTTGATGGACGTTGAGCTCGGTGGTGTCGATGACGACATCGGCCTCGGCCTTCACCGACTGCAGAACTCGGCGTTCTTCCTGAATTGATTCAGCGAGAGAACGGTCTTCAGCGGCAAGCGGATGACGGCGACGGGTGCTTTCGTAACGACGCACGAGCTCGTCGGTTGCCGCTTCAAGGAACACGATGCGGAGTCGGTTGCCCTGGCGACGCAGCGCGTCGAGAGCCGGCAACGCTTCGGAGTGATACGGCCCGGTACCAACAACAAGGACGACATTGGTGATGGTCGCATCGGGGGCATCGGCGAAATCGGCAACCCGGCCAATAAGCGCTGGCGGCAAATTGTCGATGATGTACCAGCCGAGATCTTCGAGGACGTCCGCGGCTTGAGAGCGTCCGGCTCCCGATAATCCCGTGATCACAACGAAGTCGCTCACTGTCTGAACGCTACCGGCGTTGAGCCACCAACGTCAGCAACCGCGGAATCGTCGTGACTTCGGTGTATTCCGGAGCTCGATCGATGAAGCCCTGCGGCGGCGCGGGTTCAATCATGCGTTCCAACGCAAGCCCTGAATCGGCCATGGCGTTGATGTAGCGACTGAGAGGCCGATGCACGAAACGGATGAACACATCCTTTTCGACCTCTTCGATGGTCGCCTGTTCGATGAGGTACGGGCCGATACGCCAGTACTGCTCGGGCGGGTCAAGGATCTGATCGTCGATCCAACCGGAACCGGGCGTCTGCAACAACGGATGATTCAGGCAGAAAATGAAACGTCCGCCTGGCCGCAGTACACGAGCAACTTCAGCGAGCGCTTCGTCGACTGCGTCGATGTGCTCGAACACGAGACAGCACACGACGGCATCGAATGACGCGTCGTCGAATGGAAGAGATTCGGCACCTGCGAGTTGGTACTCGGGGCCGCCGCCACGACGAATGGCTTCATCGATTTGGTTGACCGTTGGATCAATACCGATCACGGTTGCTCCGTGCGTCGCTGCGATCGCACGAGCGACCTGACCTTCACCGGCGCCAACCTCAAGCACGCGCTCGAAGCCTTCGGTCCACTCAAGAATGAGGGGGATGATTTGCTCGGTGTATTCGGGATCGACGCCGTCCGTGAACTCGCGCTGCCACCAATCGGCATGCGCTTCCCACAGTTGGGCGTTGGCATCAGGTTCAGACACGTGGTCTCCGATTCAGCGCGGGTCTCGACGAGAAGGAACATGGATCTTGTCCCAAACCGCTTGGCCAACCGAATCGGGAAGCCACGGAAGGGCTTTGAGTTCCTCTTCAGTTGCTCGTTTCACTGCCGTCACTCCCCCAAGTTCTTTGAGAAGGCGCGTGCGACGTGCCTCACCGAGACCGGGGATGTCATCGAGGACCGACTTGGTCATTCGCTTCCCACGAAGTTCACGGTGGAACGAAACCGCGAATCGGTGAGCCTCATCGCGAATGCGTTGCAGCAGATACAGAGCATCGCTTCCGCGCGGAACTTCGACAGGCTCGGAACGATGAGGCAGATACACCTCTTCAAAACGCTTTGCGAGTGACGCGACGGGAATCTCTTCTTCGAGTCCGAGTTCTTCGAGAACTTTCACCGCAACGCTGAGCTGGCCCTTGCCGCCGTCTACCAGTAACAATTGCGGCGGATAGGCGAACTTCCCTGATCGTTCGGCAACCGGCTTGCTGCGCTCCTCGAGATAGGCGGTGAGTCTGCGTGTGAGTACTTCTTCCATAGCCGCAAAATCATCGTTGCCCTGATTGCTCTTGATTTTGAATCGACGGTATTCCCGCTTATTGGGCAAACCGTCTTCCATGACGACCATTGAGCCGACATAGTCACTGCCTTGAATATGGCTCATGTCGTAACACTCAATGCGCAACGGAGCTTCGGGCAGACCCAAGTGTTCTTGCAGGTCATTGAGAGCACGGGCACGACTGTTGTGATCGGCAGCGCGCTTCAAGCGGTGTCGAGAGAATTCTTCAGTGGCGTTCTTTGTCACCGTCGCCATGAGTTCGCGCTTATCGCCGCGATGCGGAATCCGAATGCTGACCTTTGAGCCGCGCTGAGAACTCAGGAACTCTTCGTACAGCCCAGGGTTTGCGCTTTCGAACGGAACCAATACCTCTTTGGGCACGCCAAGTGGAGGTGGATCGCCATAGAGACGTTCAAGAATGCAGTCGATGAGTTCACCATCGGAAAGATCTTCTTTGCGATCGAGGACGTAGCCCTTGCGACCGACTACGCGACCTCGCCGAACGAAGAACACCTGCACCGATGCTTCGAGTTCGTCACCAGCAAGTCCGACAACGTCGAGGTCTTCGTCTTTCTCCAAGACCATCTGCTGACGTTCGACCACCTTGCGCACCGCGCCGAGACGGTCACGAAGCCGGGCAGCGCGCTCGAATTCCAATTCATCGCTGGCGAGTTGCATCTCAACTTCGAGCCGAGAAATCACTTCATCGGTATCGCCATCAAGGAAGCGGATGAGATCGCGAACCAGCGATTCGTACTTCTCGGGCGTGATTTCGCCGACACACGGACCGCTGCACTTCTCAATGTGAAACAGCAAACACGGCCGACCGAGTTTGGCGTGACGGGACAACTTCGTGTCCGAGCACGTTCGAACCGGGAACGTTCGCAACAATTGATCGAGGGTTTCACGGATTGCCCACGCAGCGGCATACGGGCCGAAGTATCGAGTGCCCTTGCGCTTATCGCCGCGCATCACTGTGGCTCTTGGCCATTCATCGTCGACTGTGACGGCCAGGAACGGATAGCTCTTGTCGTCCCGAAGGTCGATATTGAACCGAGGCTCATGCTGTTTGATCAGGCTGTACTCGAGCATGAGCGCTTCGAGTTCATTGCGAACCTGAATCCATTCGACCGTCTCGGCCGTGGCCACCATCTGGGCGGTGCGGGGCGCGAGATGGACCGGATCTTGGAAATAGTTCGACAGTCGCGACCGAAGACTCTTGGCCTTGCCCACATAAATGACGCGACCGTTGATGTCCTTGAACTGATACGAGCCGGGCTCGTCAGGAATCGTGCCGGCCGGCGGTCGCTGCACCATTCCAACGATCGTATGGGCCATCAGAGGCAAACAAGCCGTTCAGTGCCTACACTGTCGGAGCCGGCCTGGTATCCGGCGACATATCGAGACCCGAGGCCGACAACCCCGTGGCGTGGCGACCAGGCTGCCCCCACCGGCCACTCATCGGATCTCCCCGTCCTTTCAGGGAGTGCACCACAACATGCTTCGCCTCCAACTACCGCTCGGTGAGCG
>JBIIGP010000220.1:0-3701 GCA_044236415.1 Acidimicrobiales bacterium
TACTGCGGACACGGTCACCTCGACCTCGCGGCCTACGACGAGTACCTCAGCGGGCGTATGGTCGACGCTTGAGTCTGACGAAACAAATGATCGCGTGATGAACACGTCGCGCCGCTAGCGTCGCGGCGTGTTCATCAAGATCTGCGGAACAACGAGCGCCGAGGATGCACTCCTTTCAGTGTCCCTCGGCGCCGACGCGCTCGGCTTCATTTTTGCCGAGTCGAAACGCCACGTCGATGTCGCAACAGTTGCGGCGATCGTTTCGCAGCTTCCGTCTGAAACGATTGCGGTGGGAGTTTTCCGCAACGAGTCTGCAGAGCGCATTCTTGAAATCGTGAATGCCACAGGGCTCTCTGGAGTGCAGTTGCACGGAAGTGAAGGCCCAGAGGTAGCGCAGGCATTGCGCGACGCCGTTCCGTTCCTCGTCCAAGTCTTCACCGCTGACGATCCCCGGCTCACACGCCTTGATGAGTATCCGATCGATGCGGTGCTGCTGGACTCACCCACGCCAGGCTCGGGCGAGACCTTCGACTGGTCCCGGATCGCCGATCTTCCACAGCGTCGTCGGGTGATCCTCGCCGGTGGCCTGAACCCAGCCAATGCGGCTGAAGCAGTCGAGCGAGTTCGTCCGTGGGGGGTCGATGTGGTGAGTGGGGTAGAGGCATCTCCCGGCCACAAGGATCCGGAAGCGCTGGCCGCGTTCATAACGAGTTCGAGAGATGCACTGTCCGAGTTCTCCACCGACCCGGGCCCGGCGTAGCCTCATCTCCATGTCACTGCCCGAGCCTTCATCAAGCGGTCGTTTCGGAGAGTTCGGAGGGCGCTACGTGCCCGAGACTCTTGTTCCGGCCTGTCAGGAACTCGAAGCCGCGTTCCGTGAGGCGTGGGCCGATCAATCATTCCGTGACGAACTCGACGGGTTGCTCGCCGATTACGCCGGTCGTCCGTCGCCGATCACCGAATGTCATCGTTTGTCGGCAGAACTTGGTGTGCGCGTGTTGCTCAAGCGCGAAGACCTCAATCACACCGGTTCGCACAAGATCAACAACGTGCTTGGTCAGGCGCTTCTTGCCAAGCGCATGGGCAAGACCCGCCTCGTCGCCGAAACAGGTGCTGGTCAGCATGGTGTCGCGTCAGCAACAGCCGCCGCACTTATGGGCATGGAATGCAAAGTCTTCATGGGCGAAGTCGACATGGAACGTCAGGCACTCAACGTGTTCCGCATGCGTTTGCTCGGTGCTGAAGTTGTTCCGGCAATGTCTGGCAGCCGAACGCTCAAAGACGCAGTGAACGAAGCCATGCGCGATTGGGTCGCTACCGTCGAAAACACTCACTACTGCCTTGGTTCCGTGATGGGCCCGCATCCGTATCCGTGGATGGTCCGCGAGTTCCATACCGTCATCGGCAAGGAATCTCGCGAGCAATGCGCCAAGTTGCTCGACAACGAGATCCCCGATGTCGTCACCGCATGTGTTGGTGGCGGATCAAATGCCATCGGCATCTTCAGTGGCTTTGCTGACACCACCGCCGAACTTGTTGGCGTTGAACCTGCTGGTGGCGCTGCGGTTGGTCGTGGCGTGCCCGGGGTTGTGCACGGCATGAAGAGCTATCTCATGCAGGACGAATTCGGTCAGGTGCAAGAAGCGCATTCGATCTCTGCGGGTCTCGATTATCCCGGCGTTGGTCCCGAGCATTCACACCTTTCCTCAATCGGTCGTGCTCGGTACGAACAGGTCACCGATGACGAAGTCATCGCTGCGTTCCAACTTCTCAGCCGCACCGAAGGCATCATTCCGGCGCTCGAACCAGCTCACGCATTGGCCTGGATCAGTCGCGACCGAGCGAAGCTTGCCGGAAAGACGGTGCTTCTCAACATGTCTGGCCGCGGCGATAAAGACGTCGGCCAAATGATGGAAATCCTGGGATGAGCCCGACGCTTGCCGAAGAAGGACTCACGATCCCCGACGCTCCCACCGAGCCGGGGGAGTTCGAACGCTCGTTGCGTGCCACCCGCGAGAGTGGTCGCAAGTTGTTGATTGCCTACGTCACTGGCGGGCTTCATGACGAATGGCCCGACGTTGTTCGCGCTGTTGCCGACGCCGGTGCCGATGCCATTGAAATCGGTATTCCATTCTCTGACCCCGTCATGGACGGCCCGATCATTCAAGAAGCCAGCGAACTGGCGTTGCGTGACGGCGCCAGTCCTGTCACGGTGCTCGACACACTGCGCACGATCGATGCTGGTGTTCCGCTCGCCGTTATGACCTATTACAACCTTGCGTTCCACATGGGCCATGAACGCTTTGCATCGCTGATGTACGAAGCCGGTGTGCGCGCGGCGATCCTTCCCGACCTTCCGCTCGAAGAGGTGGGCCCGTGGGCAACGGCGGCCGATCCAGCAGGTATTGAAACGGTGATGCTCGCGGCACCGACTGCGCCAGATGAACGCCTTCCTCGCGTGGTGGCTCGTTCCCGAGGTTTCGTTTACGCCGTCGGTCTTCTCGGTGTGACTGGTGAGCGCGATGCGCTGGCCGAGTCATCTCTGGTTATTGCTCGTCGACTCAAGGCAATCACCGACAAGCCTGTGCTCGTTGGTGTTGGTGTTTCGAACGGCCAGCAAGCTGCGGAAGTCAGTCAGGTCGCCGACGGTTGCGTCATCGGCTCGGCGCTCATGCGGCGAGTTGTAGAGGGCGAAGGTCCCGCTGGCGCTGGCGCGTTCATTGCTGACGTGCGTGCCGCCCTCGACGCGTCATGACCGACGCAAGCTCTGACAACGCACCTCGCAAGATTCCGCTCGAACAGCCGCTCTATGACCGGGTCGACCCAGAGTTCTTCACTCGCCTTGTGGATCGGTTCTATGACGGCGTCATTGCTGATCCGGTGCTGGCTCCGCTCTATCCGGCTGATGACCTCGATGGCGCCCGTGAGCGCCTTCGGCTTTTCCTCACCCAGTTCTGGGGAGGTCCTCAGACCTACAGCGAGCAGCGGGGCCATCCACGGCTTCGTATGCGTCATGAGCCGTATGTGATCGGGGAAGCTGAGCGAGAGGCCTGGTTCCGCGTCATGGCCACTGCGGTGGGAGCAGAGGTCGCCGCAGGTGCCCTGAGCGAGCAGGACGAGGCCGCAATGCTGGGATATTTCGCTCATTCGGCCAAATTCATGATGAATTCGCCGGAGTGACGGGCGTCTCATTTTACCCTCTGACCAGCACTGATTCAGCCGAGTGCATAGTCATGCAAGAAAATCCGCTGCCATCCACCATTTCGGCCTCAACTGCCGCAATGCTTGAGTCCTATCGGGCGGTCCTGCCCGAGTTCGAAGGTGACCGGGGGCCGACCCGGAATCCAACCCGTGCCGGGCCACATGGCTGGGCCAACAGGAGGAAGTCATGACCAAGAGCGAACTCATCGCCGAGATCTCGAACCGGACGGGCCAGACAAAGGCCGACGTGGAGAAGACTCTCAAGTCGTTTGAAGACATCGCACACGAGGTTGTTGCCAAGGGCGCCGAGAAGCTGACGCTCCCGGGCTTCATTAGCTTCGAGCAGACCCACCGCAAGGCTCGTACCGCTCGAAACCCGCAGACCGGTGCAACCATCCAGGTTCCCGCCACCAACGCCGCAAAGGTGTCGGCCGGAGCAAAGCTCAAGGCTTCCGCCAAGGCTGGCGCCTGAGTCACCCTGCAACACAATCTGTAGAGAG
>JBIIGP010000221.1:0-3696 GCA_044236415.1 Acidimicrobiales bacterium
CCGCAGTTCCGTATGGAACTCGAGATGACAAGCATGCAGCTGCAGGTTTGTCCCAGGTTCGAAGACCAAGCCGATGCGACGCGTCTCGCACCATCTGCTTGGTGAATCCGGAGTCGACCAGCGGGAACTGTGCGCCGCGCTCAGAAGCTGCGCGCTGACCTGGGCGATGGTCATCAAGGTCATCAAGGTTCACACCGAGAACTGCGACCGCCCCCTGATCGGCAGCAATCGGCTCAACCACGTCCATAAGTGCTGTTTTGCAATGGAAACAACGGTCGAAATCATTGCGCTGATAATCGACGCTCTCAAGTTCTGTGGTTTCCAACTCAATCCAAGTGAGTCCCCACTCCGCAGCAAGCGCACGACAATCGTCGTACTCACTTGTTGCAAGCGATGGAGATACTGCCGTCAACACCGTGCATCGATCGCGACCAAGCGTTTGGTTCGCCACGTAGGCAAGAAACGCTGAATCAGCACCGCCGCTAAATGCAACGACAACAGATTCGAGTTCGCGAAGTTCCTCACGCAATCGATCAAGCGCAACATCGATTTCGTCGCTTCGCTCAATTGCGGTCATCGAAAAATCAGTCGATGCCGAGTTGCGAAAGAACTTCTTCAACTGGTGCGACCATGCCCGTGTAGAACGGACCGAATTCGGCGTACAACGCAGACGCTGTGTCGAAGCGCATTGTGTAAACAACCTCTTTGAGATCATCTGGCGCAGTTGCAAACAGCGTGACGCCCCACTCGTAATCGTCGAGCCCAGTTGAGCCAGTCACGACCTGAATGACTCGGCCGGCAAAGTTTCGACCCGACGCGCCGTGCTCGTACATGAGTTCTTTGCGATCGTCGTAGGGAAGTGTGAACCAATTGTGCGCATCGCCGCGCTGTTTCGACATTGGGTAGAAACACCAGGCCGGCTTGTCCTCAGGGGGAAGCACCGGTGTGAGCCGCGCTGATCGTTGCGGCTCAGGGACACCCTGGGCGTATTCCGAAAGTTCAGTGAGCGAAACATAGGAATCGACAATCTCGAGACCGGCGTCCTGCAGCGCAGCCTGCAGACGGCGGATACGCCACATGTCATAGCCAAGAGCCATAAAGGCAAGGTCGGCCTTATGGCCGAGAATTCCGATGGTGACGACCTGGTCGCCCTCGGCTTGGGCTTTCTGTACCGCAGTCGTGATGGCTTCAGCGTCGGCCAACGGCGTCACCTTGAAGAAGAGGTGGATGACGGCCATGCCGATCTTGGGGGAAACAGTCTCAGTCACGGGGCCGAGTCTACGGCCTGTCCGGAGACCTCGGTCAGAGCGTCAGTGCGCTACAGACACGGAGGTGTCAGCAGGGGAAATCGTGACGACGGCGTTGTAATCAGGCACCCTCGAGGCTGCTTCTCGATGCTCGGGGCCTGAGGGAATCAGCACATTGCCCTCCGGCCAGAACACCTGCAGGGATCTCTGAGCGAGTCGAGTCACATGCAGGTGGCCCGTGAATTCGCCGGTTTCAGATCGAAGTGTCACGAGGTCGCCGTCGAGAAATCCGCGCGCGGCAGCATCGGCGGCATCAATGAAGATTGCGTCTCGGCCCGTGCCAGTGAAGGGGTCATGTTCGCCTTGGACCATCGTGTTGAACTGCTTGCCACGGCGAGTAGCCACGGTGAACATACCTTCAGGGATCTCGAGTACCGGACGCTCGAGAACACTGAAACGACCTCGCCCATCACTGGTTGGGAAGGCACCACCCTCACAAAGATGTGGGCCACCCCATTGGATTTGATCGCCCGTCTTCTCCAACGTTTCGATTCCGGCGTAACTCGGAACCACGCGAGAAATTTCCTCACGTAGCTGTTGGTTGTCGCTCCACGTGAAGGCGTCGGTGAGGTCCGGATTTACGCGCGCTGCGATCTCGGCAAACAATCGCCACTCGCTTCGCGCCTCACCGACAACTCGAGGGATCTCCGGCGAATACACAACGCGACGTTCGGTCGTGGTTTCGGTACCGCCACCTTCTTGTTCATATCGCGTGTTCACCGGTAACACGATGACGTCATCACCCGGAATCAGCATCTGCGAACTCAAAACGATGTCTTGGTGAATGCGTAGCGGGACATGTTCGAGTGACTTCTCCACAGCACGAGGGTCGGGAAGCGCGTCAAGGAAGTTGCCACCCGACATCCACAAGATGTCGAGGTTGCCAGCAAGCGCGGCCTCGGGCATCTCTGCTGCAGTCAGACCGGCGCGCGCAGGAACGTCGAATCCCCATTGCTGGCCAATCGTTGCTGCATTCGCTTCGTTTGGTTCAAGACCGCCCGGCAGTGCCGTGGCGTATGCGCCCATTTCGGCGCCGCCTTGAACGCCACTATGACCACGAATTGGCATGAGGCCTGCGCCATCGCGGCCAACATTGCCGCGAGCAAGCGCAAGGTTCACGATGCCACGAACTCCGGCGCCGGCATGCTTGTGCTGCGTGATACCCATTGACCAAAGCAGGATTGCCGAGCTCGCGTTCGCGTATTCGTCCACGAATGCATCGAGTTGCGCCATGGTGAGGCCGGCATCGTCGAGCAGTTCTTCGTAGGTGAGATCGGCGAGGTGGGCGAGAACGTTCTCCCAATGGTCCGTGTGCTCTGCGATAAATGCGTGATCGATCGCATCTCGTTCAACCAATCGCTTGAGTGCAGCGTCAGCAAAAGCGACGTCACCACCCGGACGAACCGGCACATGCAGATCGCACATCTTTGTGCCGAACAGTGCTGATTCAGTAGTTGATGGCACCCAATAGTGCTCAAGGCCGGGTTCAAGGAACGGATTAATGACAACGACACGAGTTCCCGACATGCGTGCCTTGTAGAGATACTTCATAAAGACCGGCTGATTATTTGCCGGATTTGCTCCCCAAATGACGAGCAAATCGGTCTTTATGACATCGGAAAGTGAACATGTTGTTGCCGCCACACCAACCGTTGCTTTGAGCGCAGTCGTCGACGGTGCATGACAAATGCGCGCTGCGGAATCGACATTGGCAATACCCATAGAGCGCGCCGCTTTACCGGCTGCGTAATAGGTCTCGTTCGTAATTCCCCGACTCGTCAGGAACATGCCAACGCGATCAGGGTCGGTCGTGCGCAATCGGTCGGTGATTGCGTTAAGCGCTTCTTCCCAAGAGATCCGCGTGAACCCACGTTCGCCGCGTCGACGCCGCATGGGGTGCGCAAGTCGGCCAAGGTCGCGAAGTTCCTTGCCCGATTTCAATCGCAATGTCGCAACATCGTTGAATGCCGACTCTTTGATGGGATCGGCACAATTCATTTCGAGAAGTCGCAAACGCGTCAGACAAAGATGAATGTCATCCATCGTCCAGTCGTGCAGACCAGCAACGCCGAGCGCACAACCGTCGCAAACGCCCTGCGTGAGCACCTTCCATGCGTAGCGACCATGGCGCTTGTTCGCCCATGCAATTTTCGCCATATCAAGATGGTGAAACGGCTTGTTAAGACCAATGCCATTCGGACGAAGGCTCACCCAAAACTTGGGATTGATACGGCGCATTAGTCAGTCACTCCCGGTCCGCAATACACGTTGCAACCACCATCGCGCACGAAACCAGCGACTGTCATTCCGGCGACACGAGCCGTTTCGACCGCAAGTGCAGATGGTGCCGAAACCGCCACCATTGCTTCAAAGCCGGCAGCCCACGCTT
>JBIIGP010000222.1:0-3689 GCA_044236415.1 Acidimicrobiales bacterium
GATCATCATGTCGTCGCTTCGAGAGTTTTCTCCGACGATCATGCCTTCGTAGACGGCCTCACCCGAGCCGATGAACATCTCGCCACGTTCTTGAAGGTTGCCAATGGCGTAGCCAGTTGAGGTGCCATGACGGTCCGAGATCATCGCCCCACCCTTACGGGTTGGAAGATCGCCGACCCATGCAACCCAGCCTGCATTGTGCTGATGCATCAGCGCAGTGCCGCGAGTGGCGGTCAGCAGTTGCGAGCGGAAACCAATGAGGCCTCGAGCAGGAGCTTCAACGGTGACAATGGTGCGACCTGTATCGCCAGGACGGAGGTCGGTGACACGACCCTTTCGAGGAGCAAGAGCCTGGGTGACGGTGCCGACATGCTCATCGGGCACATCGATCACGGCGCGCTCGAGTGGTTCATGCTTCGAGCCGTCGATGTCCTTCACGATGACCTCTGGCCGGCTGACCTGAAGTTCATAACCTTCACGACGCATTGTCTCGATGAGCACCGCAAGCTGAAGCTCGCCACGGCCTGAAACCTCGATGATGTCTGGCGACTCAGTCGGCTCGACCTTGATTGAAACGTTGCCGAGAATTTCCTTATCAAGACGATCGCGAAGATGGCGAGACGTAAGGAATTGGCCTTCTTTTCCGGCCAAGGGAGACGTATTGACGCCAAAGGTCATACGTAGAACCGGCTCGTCGACCGTGAGTCGAGGCAAAGCAACGGGGTTCACCGAGTCGGCAAGGGTGTCGCCGATCTCAACTTCGGGGAAGCCAGCGACGATGAAAAGGTCGCCGGCGCGAATGGCGTCGACCTCGAGTCGGCCGATGCCCGAGAACGACATCAACTGGGTGAGCTTGCGTCGAAGTGGGTTCTGGCCCTCGTCTTCTTCACAAAGGGCTACCTGTTCGCCTCTGCGCAAGGTTCCCTGTACAACTCGTCCAATGGCGAGACGTCCGAGATATTCCGACGCATCGAGGTTGGTGACGATGGCCTGTACGGGTGCATCGGGATCACCGGTTGGAGCAGGAATGGTGTCGACGATGGCCTGGAACAACGGCGTGAGATCATCGTCTGCGCCCGGCATTCCAATCCCGCTGACGGCTTTACCGTCACGGGCGATGGCAGAAATGATCGGAAACTCGATGGCGCTCTCATCAGCATCGAGGTCCATAAAGAGTTGGTAGATCTCGTCGAGTACTTCCTCGGGACGGGCGTCTTGCCGGTCGACCTTGTTGACAACGACCACAGTCGGCAGTCCGAGTGCGAGGGCCTTCGACAGCACGTAGCGAGTCTGAGGGAGCGGGCCTTCAGCGGCATCCACAAGGAGGATGACCCCGTCGACCATCGAGAGAGCACGCTCAACCTCGCCACCGAAATCAGAGTGACCTGGGGTGTCGACGAGGTTGATTTGGATGTCATTCCACGTCACCGATGCGGCCTTCGCGAGGATCGTGATGCCTCGCTCTCGTTCCTGATCGTTCGAGTCCATGACTCGATCGACCACTGCGGCATGGTCGCTAAAAGTGCCTGTGGCACGCAGAAGCGCATCTACGAGGGTGGTCTTACCGTGGTCAACGTGAGCGACGAGCGCGACGTTACGAAGCGGGACTGAAGATGAGGGGGGCACGAGTGTCTTTCAGTTCGGTCCACCGGTGATGGACCGATGGAAGTTCAGGAGGGCCAAGCGCTTTCGTCGCGTTCGGCCTCGGCGTCGTACATGCACCACGACGAATGGTCGTGGCCCGGATCGGCCCCACACTCGGGGCACGGTTCGGCATCGCGAGCATCGAGGATCGCGTCAAGATTGTCGTTGGTGCGCTTGAGGGCTCTCGCTTCCTCAAAACGCCGATGTCGACCCTTTTTCAACGGCCAACTCCCGTCGGTGAGATTGCCGGATGAGTGTATCGGCCCGCGAGGGGTGCTTGTGGCATCTCCGGCCCATTTCTCCTCATGAGAGGGGTCGCCGGGAGCGTTCTTCGATCACAAGTTCGCCATTTCCGGCAAAGGCAACGGCAGCGCCGCCCTCAAGCAGGCTGCGAACGGGCCTCCCGGCCAGTTCATCTCTCCAGCCCTCAGCGAGGCGGGCGCCGACGTCACCTCTAAGGAAGGCCTCAATATCGCCTCGAGTCGCTAGGAGGGAGGCATCGAGCTCGAGGTCTCGTGCCAATTGTGCGATCCACGCGGAGATCAGGGCGATGGCCGGGCGAAGATCCTTCTCTACCCCGCCGGGGCTGACATCGTCGACAATTGGAGTGGTGTCGGCGATCCCTACCTTCACTGCCGCCAAGATCTCGTTCACCACATCATCCCGGGTTCCTCGGTCGAAGCCCCGAACCTTCTCAAGATCCCGGCGATCCCGCGGTGGTCGCTGGGCAATGCCGGTGAGAGCGATATCGGAAAGTACATACCGGACAGGAATATCGAGCGAAGCTGCACGGCGTTCACGCCAGGCTGCAAGAGAGCGAGCAACAGTGCGGGCCGACCCTCTGAGTTGCCGCGCTTCCTTGATACGCCGCCAAGCTTCGTCAGGGTTTCGTTGTCCTCGGAGACGAACGCGCTGAATCTCGCATTCGTCCAACGCCCAAGACAGTCGACCACGTGCCTCGAGTTGTTCAACGATTCGATCACGCACCTCAAGAAGACGTGCCACATCGTTGGCGGCATAGATCAGCTGCCCGTCGCTGAGCGGTCGTTGGAGCCAGTCAGTAAGACGGTCGCCCTTGCCGACTTTGAAATCAACGAACCGCTCGTAGATCGTGGTTAGCGAGGGCGTACTCAGTCCCAGAAACCCGGAAGCGATCTGCGTGTCGAACAGGATCTTCGGGACTGTTCCGCACTCAAGTTCAAGAATTTCGAGATCCTGATCTGCTGCGTGCAGAACCGCAACGCTGTCACTTTCGAGAATCTCTGCGAATGGGCGCAAATCAACCGCGAGTGGATCCACGAGTACAAGGTCACCGGGCCATGCAATCTGTACAAGAGCGAGCTTGGGGAAATAGGTGCGCTCGCGATGGAACTCGGTATCAAGCGCGTAACTCGGCTGATCTCGGAGGAATTCAATGACCCGGGCGAACTCCTCGTCAGTCGCAATTATTCGGAACTGTGGATCAGTCACTTGTCTTCGTCAGACCGGCGAATCGCCGACAACGACAGCGCGTCCGCTGTCGACCCAGCCATTGGTTCCGCCGGCAACGTTGATTGCGTCGATTCCTTGCCCCCTGAGGAACTCGGCAGCGCGTGCGCTTCGGCCGCCGAGAGCACAGATCACATAGACGGGCCCCGAAGCAGGAATCTCTGAAACTCGGTCAGGAACCGTTGAAAGCGCGATGTGGAGAGCACTCGCGACATGCCCATCGGCATACTCATCGTCTTCGCGGACATCGACGAGAACAGCCCCCGTTGCAAGCAAGCGTTCAAGTTCGCTGAGATCGATTTCTGGGACTGAACTCACCCGGAGCCCTCGTTCTGTGTCGTCGGCTACTACGAACCGGCAGCGTAGCGTTGTAGGTCCTCGGGATGATCCACGTCGTCCACTGCCTCGGGCGCAATTGTCCGAACCTCGAGAACGGTGAGATCTCCAAGAACACTTCGCGGAGCACGAACTCCTTGTTCAAATGCCCTCTGAAGAGGCTCCCATGCGAGGCTGCGGCGCCATGCTGCCGTAAGCGGCTGGATTCGATCATCGACGAC
>JBIIGP010000041.1:0-11660 GCA_044236415.1 Acidimicrobiales bacterium
TCGGCTCGAGTTGGGCTGGGCGAATGAATCATCGATTCGAGCATTTGCGTCGCTGTGATCACAGGGCGCCCAGCAGCGATGCATCGGCGAATGATCTCTTTCTGCAAGTGCGGGAGTTCCTCGATGGGAAACTCGGAGCCGAGGTCGCCGCGGGCGACCATTACTGCGTCGGCGACTTCCACGATGGATGCCAAGTTCTGAACCGCAGCACGAGTTTCAATCTTTGCAACGACCATTGGACCGCGTGGTGCCGGTTCGGTCCCGACCCGGCGAACATCATGAGCGGAACGAACGAAGGAAAGAGCGACCATGTCGACACCAACATCGACAAATGCGTCAAGGAAACGGAGATCCTCTGGCGTCGGCGTCGCTATACGAAGCCGGTCAGACGGAATGTGAATGCCTGGTCGCCCGGTAAGGTGTCCGCCGTGGTTGACGCGAACACGGAGATGGTCTCCCTGTCGTCCAAGCGACAGGACCTGCACGGCTCCATCTCCGAACACCAACTGGTCACCTTCGTGAACGTCAGTCAGCAAGTCTTCATAATCAACCTGAAATACCTCGGCCGTGCTTGAGTCTGTGCCCGGAGTGATGAGGAACTCTTGGCCGTCGACGAGGAGAACGCCATCACCCGGCAGTTTGCCGAGGCGAACCTTTGGACCAGGGAGATCCGCCAAGATTCCGACAGGCCTTCCAATTTCTGCAGCAACAGCACGAATCCGGTGATACCTCTCGAGAGCGAGATCAAGCGACTCGTGAGAAAGATTGATCCGAGCGATGTCCATTCCCGACTGAATGAGACCCTTGAGGACGCGCGGATCGTCAGAGGCTGGGCCGATTGAGGCGATGATCTTCGTGCGACGAGTCATGGCCTCACGCTACCGGTGAACGCCACCAGCAACAGAGCACATTTCGCGAACACCTGAACGTCACCTCTAGTTCAGCAAGGCGCGTAATCCTGCGGCAGCAAATCGAAACCCCTTGGCCTCTTCGGCCGGAGCGTCGGCAGCAACAGCCTCGAGGACACAACTCGCTCGATCGAAATCGCCCGATGCTTCATAGGCACGAGCCAATTCCGCTCGTTCCCAGATCGAGGCGTCCGGGAGAATGCTCCGAAGTCGGGTTGCGACTATTCGCGATCGGTGGTCGCTCTCGGCTGCCGCGATCTGCGCCAGATTGTTGAGCATCCGGCGGATGATCCCGCGCGTTCCGATTGGGGCGAGCATCGATTGATGCCATGGAGCATCGGAACCGTGGAGCTGCAGGAACAGCTGCTGGCAACCGAATTCGTCGAGCTGCTGGCCACTATCAAACGCATCGAGATACGCGCCCGATTCAACATCACGGGTGAGGAAGTGGCCGGGCATACCGATGCCGCTCATGTCGCGCCCGACACGTCGGCCAACCGACATCAAAATGATCGAAAGGGTGATCGGAATGCCAAGTCGCCGATCGATCACGGCGTCGAGGCAGGAATTGTCCTGGTCGTAATAACCGCCGGTGTTGCCTCGAAATCCAAGAACGGAGAAGACGCGTTCAAGGACGTCTTCGAGCGATGAACCACATCCGTCAGCCAGAGCATCGAGTTCTGCAAGGCGTGCCTCGACATCGAGTCCCTCATGAAAATGAGAAGCGAGAACAAATGCGGCCTCGTCGAGTGCGATGAATCGCTCGTCGCGGGCCATGAGAATCGCGAAACGCTCTGTCGACTCCACGCAACTGAGGGTATCGGTTTCTGGGGATTTTCCGACCAGACGAGAGTGTTGGGGTCTACGGTGCGTCCGTGAGGAAACCCACCCACCCATTCCTTGTACATGACGGCCCCATTGCTTTTGCCCATCGGGGTGGCGCTGGGGACTGGCCAGAGAATTCACTTGAGGCGTTCTCGAGCGCAGTCGAACTCGGGTATCGCTACGTCGAGACAGACGCCCATGTCACATCAGATGGCGTCATCATCGCGTTCCATGATGACCATCTCGATCGCGTGACAGACCGAGTCGGGCTCATCTCAGAGTTGACGTGGGCTGAAGTTTCCCATGCCCGGATCGATGGGATCGCTCCGATTCCTCTTCTCGAAGACCTCTTCACGACTTGGCCGAACCTTCGAATCAATATTGACGCCAAACACGATGAAGTGGTGGAGCCCCTCGCATCTCTCCTCAGCCGCACGCAAACACTCGATCGCGTGTGTATTGGGTCATTCTCTGATCGACGGCTCGATCACTTTCGGTCACTTTTCGGCGCCGAGGTATGTACGTCCATGGGCCCCAAGGGTGTCGCTCGGCTGCGGGCTGCGAGCTTCGGATTGGGAAGGAAGGTCCCCGAAGGCAACTGTCTTCAGGTTCCCACCCACGCTGGAAAGGTTCCCCTTGTCGACAGTCGTTTCATTCGAAAGGCCCATCGTGCTGGCCTGCCCGTCCATGTCTGGACCATCGATGACGTGGAAGAGATGCATCGACTTCTCGACCTCGGCGTCGACGGGATCATGACTGACCGACCTGCGGTGTTGCGCGCCGTACTGGAGTCGAGGCGGCAGTGGTCCGCACCCAACTGATCGCGTCGATTCGCAGGTTGAGAATTTCAACTTCACTCGGTTCACAAGGTTGGGGACGATCGCCTACTCTGAGGGTGGTTGACAGGTCGGCAGGTAGTGCCTAGGTTCCGACCTGTGGCGTAGGTCACATGGGGGCGGTTGCTCCCTCGCGAGTCGAAATCCGAGATCCGAACCCCATGCTGCATCTGCCAATCTCAACCCACATTGAGGCGACCCGATGAGATTTGTACGCAGGAAAATCGTGCAGCTTCTTGTTGTACTTCTTTGCGTGACGTTCTTGTCGTTCCTGCTGCTCGAACTTCTTCCCGGCGATACCGCAACGCGCCTATGCGCTGGCGCCGGTGGCCAAGAATGCGTCGATCAGAAACGAGCCGAATTTCGACTCGATGATCCAATGCCGGTTCGTTATGTGCGTTGGCTCGGTGATGCTGTCACCGGCGATCTCGGCACATCGGCGCGAAATGCTCAACCTGTTTCTGAGGCTCTCGCCGAGCGCATGCCGGTAACGATCGAACTGCTTCTGTATTCACAGTTCCTTGCATTGCTTGTCGCTGTACCGCTCGCTTTTGCAGCAGCAAAAAGAGCAGGCGGAGTCCTCGACCGAACCTCAAGTGCAACGCTTTTCATGCTGTTGGCCGTACCGAACTTTGTGTTGGCGATGCTCCTCATCTGGATCTTCCCGGTCACGCTCGGCATCGGAAACGCCACTGGCTATACACCGTTTAGTGATGGGCCGATAGCAAGCCTCGTATCGCTGACCATCCCAGCTATCTGTCTCGCAGTCGCCGAAATGGCCGTTTACATGCGACTGCTTCGTACCGACCTCATCGCAACAATGCAGGAAGACTTCATTGCGATGGCGCGAGCAAAGGGCATGTCACCTCGGCGAGTCCTTTATGGGCATGCGTTCAAACCATCAACGTTCTCCATCATCACGGTGATTGGCCTCAACTTCGGTCGTCTGATTGGCGGCGCCGTCATTCTTGAGGTCATCTTCGGCCTGAATGGCCTCGGCGGATATACCTACGCAGCAATCCAGGGTCAGGATTACGTTCCCGTGCAAGGGGCAATTGTCGTGATTGCGTGTGTCTATGTGCTGGTGAACTTCCTTGTTGACCTTCTTTACGCCGCCCTCGACCCCAGGATTCGTCATGCCCGCGCCCTCGCCTGACGCTGCCGGCCGTCCCGCAGCCGACTCGGTCTTTAGTGCAAGTGGCGACCTCGCCACAGAAGTGACGCGCATTGCCGATGGAGATTCCCGCAACTTCGAAGCTCTCCACACCCTTGATCCAGATCAGGTTGATGGCGCTCGGCCGAAGAAGCGGTTGGGCCTGTTTTTCTGGATCGCAGCGGGTTTCTTCATCCTTATTGTCGTCTTGGCGATCACTGCGCCATGGTTGCCGATTAAGAATCCATCGAAGATCCTCGGCCGTCCGCGCCTCGCCCCCAACTCCACGTTCTGGTTTGGAACTGATGCTCTCGGTCGCGACATCTTTTCTCGTGTTATCTGGGGTGCTCGTGCATCGCTTGCAGTTGGGTTTCTCTCAATTCTCTTCGGCGGAGTTATCGGCACTTCCATCGGCATTGCAGCCGGGTACCTGCGAGGGAAAACCGAAACTGTGCTGATGGTGATGATGGATGTTCTCCTGTCTTTCCCTGCGCTGTTACTTGCACTTGCCATCGTGAATTTCACCGATTCGAAGACGGTGCTCACCGTCTCGATCGCGCTTGGCATCGTTGCCATCGCCCCTACTTCACGACTCGTTCGAGCAAATGCGCTGATTTATGGTCAGCGAGAGTTCGTCACCGCAGCCCGATCGCTTGGCGCGAGCAATATTCGAATTCTCCGTCGAGAGATTCTTCCGAACATCATTCCGCCCCTGCTTTCCTTCTCAATCATTGCGATTGCTGTTGCGATCGTGGCGGAAGGAGGGCTCTCCTTCCTTGGTCTCTCGATCGATGCTGCGTCCACTCCGACCTGGGGCAACATGATCGTGAGCGGAAAGCCTGCGCTTGAGAATGGCGCACCGTGGATTTCTCTTATCCCTAGCGCTGTGTTGTTTCTTACTGTGCTCGCCCTCAATTTCGCCGGCGACCGCATTCGTGAGTACACAGATGTGAAAGAGGCCTGACAGTGACCGACACATCACCTCATTCCCAGAACTCGCCTCTCCTTGAAGTGCGCAACCTCTCAACATCGTTCCGCACCGAGCGTGGCGTGGTTCACGCAGTTGATGATGTTTCATTTGTGCTTGAGCGAGGTCAAACTCTTGGCGTAGTGGGCGAATCGGGTTCAGGTAAAACCGTTCTCTCTCGATCGGTAATGGGCTTGCTCCCCGATCGCAATGTCATTCGCGAAGGACAGGTCCTCTACGAAGGCACCGACGTCATCGGCTACAACGAAAAGCAGATGAGCCATGTTTGGGGCGCCGAAATGGCGATGATTTTCCAGGACCCAATGACATCGCTTAATCCGGTCATGAAGATCGGAAAGCAGATCACCGAATCTCTTCGACATCACCTCGGGGTAGATAAGGAAGAGGCGAAAGCAACTGCCACCGCTCTTCTTCGACAAGTTGGCATCCCGGAGCCCGAACGGCGCCTCAACGAATACCCACATCAACTTTCAGGCGGCATGCGCCAGCGAGTCACGATTGCAATCGCATTGGCGTGTGGCCCAAAGATCCTCTTCGCCGATGAGCCCACAACAGCTCTCGATGTAACGGTTCAAGCACAGATCCTTGATCTTCTCGATGATCTCCAGCGAGATCGTCACATGGCGATGATTCTCGTGAGTCATGATCTCGGCGTCGTCGCAAGTCGGACCGACGAAATCATGGTTATGTACGGCGGCAAGGTTGTTGAGCAGGCAGCCACCTCTGACCTTTTCCGCTCGATGAAGATGCCCTATACCGAGGCTCTTCTGCGTTCGATTCCTCGGATCGAACACCCGAGCCATACACGGCTCGAAGCAATTCCCGGACGTCCTCCGAATCTCTTGTCGCCTCCGAAGGGTTGCAATTTCGCTCCACGGTGTCGCTATGTGCAAGAGAAGTGCCTCAATGAGGAACCGCCACTCGAGTCAGCCAATGGTCATGCATGGCGTTGTTGGTATCCGGTTGGTTCTGAAGGTAACCGTGAGGCCCTCGCTCGCAACACCGCAGCCGGTGTGCCAGTTGGCGTACCCGCACCTGGCGCCATGAGCTCAGCAGGGAGCAACTGATGGCCGGATCAGGCACTGCCCACCTTCGTGATGCATCGGCGTCGCTCTTGCGCGCAGAGAACATCGTTGTTGAGTTCCCCATCGGGTCCACCGGACTCAAAGTCCATGCGGTGAGCGACGTCAGTCTTGACCTCCTTCCGGGTGAAACACTCGGGCTTGTCGGCGAATCGGGATCGGGTAAATCGACAACGGGTCGGGCACTCATGCAGATGCCCTCCCCCACATCCGGTTCAGTGCTCCTCGAGAAGCACGACCTCACCAAACTCTCTGGCTCGGAACTGCGAGAGATTCGCCCGCAGATGCAGATGATTTTTCAGGACCCAATCTCCTCCCTGAATCCTCGCCGCAAAGTGACCGACATCGTTGCGGAACCTTTACGTATTTGGAAACGCGGAACGTCGGCAGAACAATCTGCCCTCGTCGACAAAACGCTTGAATCGGTTGGCATCGATCCTGAAGGGGCGCGATCGCGTCGGCCATCGGAGTTCTCAGGCGGCCAGTGTCAACGAATTTGCATCGCAAGATCACTGATGCTCGAACCCAAACTTCTCATTTGCGACGAGCCCGTATCAGCGCTCGATGTTTCGGTGCAGGCTCAGATCCTGAATCTGTTGCAGGACATGAAAGAGCGCTACGGGCTCACCATGCTCTTCATCGCCCACGATCTTGCAGTTGTGAAGAACGTGAGCGATCGAGTTGCAGTGATGTACCTCGGCAAGTTGTGCGAGGTCGGCAATCCCGACCGTCTGTACGCGAGCCCGGCGCATCCCTACACAAAGACGTTGCTCGACTCGATTCCCCCTCCCGATCCCGACGCTCCAAAGGGAGACTTCGCTGGCCTTTCCGGCGAGATCCCCTCACCCGTCGCACCACCGAGTGGCTGTCGTTTCCGCACCCGTTGCCCGAATGCCAAGGAACTCTGTGCGCAGGTCGAACCTGTGATGACCGAGGTTGGCGAAGACCACTATGTCGCCTGCCATTTTCCGCTTGAGGGAACTTCCGTTTCTCTGTAGTCGGTTGGTCGTTACGCAGAGAATTCAGGATCGTCTGCCGCCGCCCAGCAATACCAAGCGACCACGCTTCGATAGGGGCGAAAACGGTCGCCGAGAGGTTCTAGTTCCTTCGCTGTGGGTGTGACTCCGCGACGAAACGCTTTGCCGTAACCGATACGCACTCCGTAGTCGCCAGTGGGCCACACATCGAGGCGTCGCAGAGAGAACATGAGGAACATCTGCGCTGTCCAAGGGCCGATCCCACGGACAGCGGTGAGGTGCGTCATCACTTCGCTATCTGACATACGTCCGACGCGATCCAGTTGGACGCGCCCGTCAGCCACGTGTTGCGCCAAATCAATCAGCGAGGTGGCTTTCGCCCCGGAGAGGCCCGCGTCTCGCCACGAGGATTCAGCGACAGCCAACACCGCCTCTGCGGTGAACGGACCCTCAACCTTCCCCCGCACCCGTCCCCAGATTGTCTGGGCAGCACGCCCGTTGAGTTGCTGCGACGCAATTGCGTTCGCAAGAGTCTCAAACCGTTTCGCTACCGGTGGAGCCGCTCCGATACGCATCGGGCCGTGCCGCTCCACCAGATCAGCCAGCACTGGGTCCCTTTCAACGAGATCCTCTGTTGCTGTGAGGTGGTTGGCGGCCATGGAGACAGCCTAGGAGGGGCTCAACTTGTGCCACGATGAGACCATGGCTTCCGCACCTGAATTCACGATCGACACATCAACTATCTATCGAGTCACGATTGCAACGCCCAAGGGCGACATCGTTATGGATCTCGACCCGCGAATCGCCCCGAATACGGTGAACAACTTCGTCACCCTCGCTCGCGGCGGTTTCTACGATGGCCTCACCTTCCATCGCGTTGTTCCCGGATTCGTCATTCAGGGCGGCTGCCCCTCGGGAACCGGAACCGGCGGGCCGGGTTACAAGTTCGCCGACGAACCAGTGCAAGGTAATTACCGCGATGGCGCTGTTGCGATGGCGAATTCAGGTCCTGACACCAACGGGTCACAGTTTTTCATCTGCCTCGGAGACCAACTTGGATTGCCGAAGCAATACAACCTGTTCGGCACCACAGTTGCTGGTCTTGATGTCGTAAAGAACATCTCCGTTGGCGACGTAATGACCTCGGTCTCCATCGAAGAACTTCCAATCGAGGGCTAATCCCTCGTTGACAACCGCTTAGTCCTTTGTGGCAACGGCGTTTGGAACAACATTCATCTTCGGTTCGTAAGCCTCGGCTTCGATTTCACGAGCCGCGGTGCCCAATATGGCTCTCATGCTCCCTCGACAATCGTCGCAAGGACCATAGAACCGCGCACTGGCGGGTAACTCGCACCGTGGGCACGTGAAATCAAGTGGAGCGGTGTCGAAGAGATCGTTACCCATTCAATGAGTCTCGCGCACACGCGGCACTCACTTCGTGACAGCTACGGAACGTACGCGCCTGTCCATGCAAGGGCACTCAATGCAACAACTCCCCCGGCCAAAACTGTCGTCACAACGCGATCGAACTTCGCGTTCCTCGTTGCGACAGCGAGCGAAAGAGCTAACGGGAACGCATTGAGTCCATATCGTTCAAGCGAGTTGAGATTCTCTGCACCGAGTGCCGCAGCAAGAACAATCGCTGCGAAAATTCCGTACGAGACCGGCCACCAACGGAATGTCAGAACGAGCAGAGCCACAAACGCAATGGCAAACGGGATGTGGAGTCCATCTCCGAGTCGTTCGGCCCCGAACATCTGCGAGAACCCATCCCAAATCCGAACAAGCGGATTCTCCGTGGATCCTCGAAGGTCGCCTTGTACAGAGAACGGGAGCCACGCATCGCCGAAGGTGGCGTTAACCCACAGCAGGTATGCCCCCGTCGCTGCAAATGGGGCGAGAACGGCTCCGACGCCGACAACCCGCTCCGTACTCTTTGCCTGCTTCCAGACCCGAACGAGCTCAATTGCAGCCGGGGCGGCAAAGGCGATGCCGAGTGGCCTCGAGAATCCAACTATCAGTCCCGCAGCAATCGCCCACCCCCACCGACGGGTGCGAATGGCCCAAAATCCGAAGACCGCCGCGAGTAACCAAAGTGATTCTGCGTAACCCCAGGCCAAGACAAAGGCTCCGGGGAAAAGGCACACGATCCAAACAGCGCGGTTGGCGAGTTCTTTCGAGCCACGCTCGAAGATCACCAACCGTCGAATTGCGATCGCTAAGAAGAGTGACGCGATATTCGCTATCAGGATCAGCGCTACATCGGTGCGCCCCAACGTAACGACGGAGACAGCTCGACCGAGTAGGGGGAATAGCGGAAAAAATCGCAGACCTTCGGGAGCGATTGAGCTATAGCCGAACTCGGCAATATCGCGATACCAGGTGCCGTCCCACGCGATAAGCCCCTCGGTGAGGACGTTCGGGCGATTCAAGGGCGCTAACTGATCAGATGCTGCAAATGCAGTAACGAAGCCAACAGCGATCAACACTCTGGTGGTCAACCACGGGATGATGACCTCTCGAAGGTCAAGGAGCACGCCCCTTGAACGTGCGACGAATGTCGCGTTCATGCGGGGGCAGCGAATCGCGTAAGTGCAGCGTGCTCAAAATAGCGGTCGCCGTCATCGCCGATGAGTTGTTCCGCGGGCCGTGCTGCTGCAAGTGCGGCGACCAGTCCGCCACACTTGCCCTCAAAGGTCTTGTACGAATCATTCCAAACGAGGTAAATCGAACGGGTTGAACCTGCCTCAGCCAACAGACGTGCAGCGAAAGCGTCGGGGTCAGATGCAGCATTTCGTTGCGCGTAGTCGACCCAATCAACAAACTTGCCATCGTCGTAGGTTGGGTATGAGACCAACGTCAGGCCAGCTGGCATCACACGAGATCCTGCAGGACCAAGTTGATCGGGACAGAACACGACGATGTCGCCCTCTTGAGATGAGGCTTGCACTGCATCGGCGATCACCTTGAGTTCCGTTCGCTGCCAGACCACATTCCAGAAGGCTCCGATTGCGAGGAAACTGCAGAAGACCGCGACGACTCCGAATCGAACCCAGCGCGAAGCAAAACACACGCATCCTGCGGCAGCGAGGAGAGCAAGAAACGGGAAAATCACTGACGAATAGCGACTCGCGAAAGCGCTCGACGTCGCAAAGGACACGACGCAGCCGATCACGAAGGTCAGCGCCGCTATCCATGCTGCTCCCCGCAACGAGGGTCGGGTTCGCAAATCCAACGCTGTCGTGCGTCGATCGATTGCGATGCCGAAGAGCCCAAGGACCATCGCTAAGGCGAACATGGCACCGACAAGGGTTTGTTCGCCGTAATTCCCCCCACCGTTATCGGCCAGAACAAGGGACAAAGCTGACGTGGGTCGTGAAGCTTTCGCCCAAGGCGTTCCCGTGTTTGCAGACTGATAAAGCATTGTCGGCAGCCACGGGATGAACGCCACACCAGCAATAACGGTGGCGATCGCGATACCGGTCCAAGGCCGACGAGTCGATTGGTCCGGTGCGCGCCAGATCTTCCAGAGCGACGTGATCCCTACGGCTCCAAGTAGCCAAATGCTCCAATAGTGCGAGTAAAGAAGTGCCGCACCAACGAACGCCAGGCCGATGAATCGCCCGACAGTCGACTTCTTACGGTCGACGATGTCATCGATCAGAAGCCAACCGATGACGACCAGAAGGATGACTAACGAATACATCCGCGTTTCGTTGGAATACCGAACTGCAAACGGGGAAACGGCGACAACAGCAACGGCGACCCATGCCAGCACCGTCCCGCCTTTTCGCCGACCCAGAATCCAGACCAATGGAAGGGTTGCGATTCCGAAAAGGCCGGAAAGCCCTCTCACAGCGACATCACCGGAGCCGAAGACATCTATCCAGCCGTGGAGAAGGGCGTAATACAACGGAGGGTGACCGTCGTGTTTCAGGGCTTCTGCCATTTCGCCGAGCGGAAGTTGGGCAATGTTGACTGATAACGCCTCGTCGAGCCACAGCGATGACCGGGTCACAAACCTCGTGAAGAGGCCAATCGCGAGAGCGACAACAGCCAATACGACGATTTCAGGTCGAGCGTCCCGGTCTGTTTGAGCGCCCGGCGGAGTGTCCGGCTGGCCCGGCGCAATGTCGTCCATGAGACCGCAGAGTACAGCCGGATACCACTGAAATCAGTCACCTAAGTCGACATCTTGGAGGGTCGCCTTCACTACACTCTCCACGTTCCTTCTTGCGAAAGTGACCTGATGATGACTGCAACAGACTCGAGCACCGATTCCAATCCCTCGGTGGTCATCATCGGTGCCGGACCGGCCGGCCTCACTGCTGCGTTCGAGCTCGCAAAGGCCGGGCGCACCAGCACAGTCCTCGAAGCAACCGACGCCATCGGCGGCATCTCCCGAACCGTCGAAGTTGACGGGTG
This sequence comes from Acidimicrobiales bacterium, assembly GCA_044236415.1. Taxonomy (GTDB): domain Bacteria; phylum Actinomycetota; class Acidimicrobiia; order Acidimicrobiales; family Acidimicrobilacustridaceae; genus Acidimicrobilacustris. The sequence continues at coordinate 11,195 of JBIIGP010000041.1, forward strand.
GCGCTTTGATCTGGGCGGCCATCGCTTCTTCACCAAGGTCCAGCCTGTTGAAGATCTTTGGCACGAAATCCTGCCCGATGAGGATTTCCTCATGCGGCCCCGAATGAGCCGCATCTTCTACGACGGGAAGTACTTCGATTACCCACTCAAGGCGTCCAATGCCCTCAAGAATCTGGGCATCATCGAAGCGGTTCGATGTGTGGCCTCCTATTTCTGGGCGAGAACCAAAGTCAGCGTCGCCAAGATCTTCGGCCGACATAAACCCGAAGAGAGCCTCCAGGACTGGATCACAAACCGTTTCGGAAAGCGTCTTTTCGATCACTTCTTCAAGACGTATAACGAGAAGGTCTGGGGTGTGCCCGCCAGCAAACTTCAGGCCGACTGGGCAGCGCAACGCATCAAGAATATGTCGCTATGGAATGCGGGAATCACTGCCATTCTCGACACGATTCCTCGCTGGGTCCCA
>JBIIGP010000223.1:0-3663 GCA_044236415.1 Acidimicrobiales bacterium
CTCTACTGATTCCGCCATCACATGCAAAGTGGCGATGCCTTCACGATCAGCGAGAACCATCGCCGCGCCAAGGCTCCGTACTGCGCCGTCATCAAGCAAGCACCACGCTGCGGTTGCAGCGCGCACGAGCGCACCGCCCGGAAACGGAGTGACACGCAGTTCGGATGCATCGGCATTCGACGCGTCGGCTACGAGTGCTCGCGCTTTGGCTGCGAGCAGTCGAGTTCGTTGATCTGGATCTAGGGGCACGGTCGGCTCCTGACCGCGCAGTGGCTCGGTGGTGCCGCTATTTGCGGCGCTTGCCGTACCGCTTCTCGAACTTCTCGATGCGGCCGCCGGTATCAACCAGCTTCTGCTTGCCCGTGTAGAAGGGATGGCACTCGTTGCAGAGTTCCGAGGTGAGCTCGGCCTTCGTGGAGCGCGTGGTGAACGTGTTCCCACAGGAACACTTCACGGTCGATTCGACGTAGTCGGGATGGATGTCGGCCTTCATGGCGGTGCTCCAGAGAGATTTCGGGACTCACAAGTGTGCCGGTCCGGGGCGAGAACTGCAATCTCGCCCCCGAACCGGTCCAGGACAGGGGGTTAGCCCTTGGCCACCTCGGCCAAGAATTCGTCGTTGGTGCGGAAGGTGCCCAGTCGGTCGATGAGCATTTCAAGCCCCGGACCAGCACTTCCACCCTCGGCGAGACCCGCGAGGACTCGGCGAAGCTTGTGGACCTGCTTGAGCTGCTTGGCGTCATACAGCAGCTCTTCGTGGCGGGTCGAGGAAGCGTCAACATTGATGGCTGGATACAAGCGACGCTCGGCGAGGCGCCGATCGAGACGCAGTTCCATGTTCCCGGTGCCCTTGAACTCTTCGAAAATGACGTCGTCCATCTTGGATCCGGTTTCGACGAGCGCACTGGCGATGATCGTGAGCGAGCCGCCCTCTTCGAGATTCCGGGCCGCACCGAAAAACTTCTTCGGTGGGTAGAGAGCACCGGTGTCGATACCCCCGGACATCACACGACCAGTCGCAGGCGCCGCCAAGTTGTAGGCGCGTGCAAGGCGGGTAATGCCGTCGAGGATGATTACGACATCTCGACCTTCCTCGACCAAACGCTTGGCGCGTTCGAGAACGAGTTCCGCGACCGACGCGTGTTCCTCGGCGGGGCGATCGAACGTTGACGCAACAACTTCCCCGTTCACCGAACGACGCATGTCAGTGACTTCTTCGGGACGCTCATCGACGAGAAGTACCATGAGATGAACGTCGGGGTTGTTTTCAGAGATCGACTTTGCGATCTGCTTCATGATCGTGGTCTTGCCCGCTTTCGGAGGCGCAACGATGAGGCCGCGCTGGCCCTTTCCGATCGGAGCAAGAAGATCGATGATTCGAGTCGTCATGTTGTACGGCTCGTCACGCGATGAAAGCGTGAGGCGCTCGTCAGGGAACAACGGCGTGAGGTCATCGAATCGACGACGATCGCGAGCCGAATCAGGTGCTCCCCCATTGACAGAGTCAATGCGAAGCAGCGCCGGGTTCTTTTCGTTACGAGCGGCGGGGCGACTTGTTCCGACGATGACGTCGCCACGACGAAGCGAGAACTGGCGGGTTTGCTTGACCGACACATACACGTCGTCACGCGTGGGCAGGTAGCCGCCGACCCGAATGAATCCGTAGCCCTCGTCACGAAGATCGAGAACGCCCGAAACCTCGACGGGGTCACCTGACCACGGCTCGTCGGCACGTGACTCGAAACGTTCGCCACCGCGATCACGACCCCGGCGCCGACGACGACGACCGCCACCCTCGCCATCATCACCATCGGCATCGCTTCCAGCCGAAGGCTGCGGCGAAACTGCATCGGAACTCGCGTCTGACTCTTCGGCGTCACCCGATTCTTCAGAACCAACCTCGGACGAAGCGAGTTCTTCTTCGTCTTCAAAAACAACAACCTCGATGTCGTCGTCAACCACAGGCGCTTCTTCGACCGCTGCAGCCTTTGGGGGACGACCACGTCGCGGCTTGGGTGGCGCAGGCTCGGAGTCGGCGATGAGCCCAAGGATCAGATCGATCACATCGGCCTTCTTCGCACGCGACCCGGGCTTGCCGCCGAGGGTCGACGCAATCGTCAGGAGCTCGTCACGATCTTTCGCTTCAAGCGTGGCGCGTTGATCCTTCTCAGACATGGGGACCTCGTTCCTCCCGGACGCAATCGACCGGGTGAGATAGGGAGAATTACTGAAGAGCGTTGCACTGCGGTACGGGAGAGACATCGCCTCGAACGAAGCAATGGTCCGTCAGACGACGGGGAGACGCCGGACCAGCCGAAGCGGTCACTAGCGACGAAATCAGGTTAGTGGTGCCCGACGAGGACAACCAAGAACGTCAACGAGCGACCAATCGCCCCATGAGCTCGTGGCCCGGCACGATAGGCATCTCGGCGACGCCATCTTCGGTGTACTCGCCACCAGGACCATCGACAGTGGAGTCGAACAGCAGGTAGGGAACCGCGTCGGGCGTATGAGTGCGGAGTGCAAGAGGCGTGGCGTGATCCGGCAGCAGCAACATTCGCCACGGACCGCTCGCATCGAGGGATTCGACGAGACCAGCGAGGATTCGTGTATCCCAGTTTTCGAGCGCTCGAACTTTTTCCTCGACGTTGCCAGCATGTCCAGCTTCGTCTGTGGCTTCGACGTGGACGATAAAAAGGTCGAGCCCGTTATCGAGTCCGTCGACGGCGCAATCGCGCTTGCCTTCATAATCGGTGTCGTACCAACCAGTGGCGGTTTCAAGTTCGACAACTTCGATATCGGTAAGGACACCAAGGCCGCGCACAAGGTCGACGGCAGTCACCAGTCCGGCCTTGAGCCCATAGGTACTTTCGAACGATGGCATTTGTGGTTGAAAACCTTGACCCCACAGCCACACCGTGTTCGCGTCAATGTCGAAATCGGCAAGGATTTCGCGCGACGCATCCATAACTCGCTGGAGCTTCGATGCTGCTGCACCGGTCGGCCATACAAGCGGCTTACCGGTCAGGTCGTGGGGCGGCGCGCATTCAGCATCGGCCCAGTCAGCAGGGGCCACCATGATGTGCCGGTACTGAACGCCGCGATGGAACTCAATGCCTTCATCAGCGAACGCTTTGTGCATTGCTTCGATTGCGGCTGCTGCACGCTCAGTGGATGGATGTCCACCAGCGAAGTCGATCATGGTTCCGTCGTCGCCGATCGTTGACAAATTGCAGCGATAGGCCACCTGATCGGGACGGAGCTTGAGTCCGAGTGCTGCGGCTTCGATTGGCGCGCGACCGGTGTGGTACTCGGCCGGGTCGTAACCGAAAATCGACATATTGCCGACATCGGAACCAGGCGGAAGTCCCGGCGGAATGACCGCAGCGCGTCCGACTGTTGAACGAGCAGCGATGCGATCGAGCACAGGAGTGTGCGCGGCTTGGAGGGGGGTACGTCCGCCGAGCTCAGCAAGCGGCTCGTCGGCACAACCATCGGGGACACAGACCACGTATTTCATCGGACCAACAGTCTGCCCGAAGTTTCCGCCATCCGGCAGATCGGCCTCAGGACTGATCGAGAGTTGCTTCGATGAGGCCGCGCACGGTGGCGAAATCGTTGGCGCAGACTTCGAAGTGCTCGGGACGATCAAAGAGATCGGCA
>JBIIGP010000224.1:0-3633 GCA_044236415.1 Acidimicrobiales bacterium
GCCCGAGCACTGTTTCGACGGTGCCGATCTTCGCCAATGCCTCTTGAATGCCGGCCGCACCAGCGTTCTTGGCCTTCTTCATTGCGGCCAGCAAAACCTGGATCGCCGCGTACCCCTGCGCAGCGAAGGAATCGGGTGCCACATTGTTGGCCTTCGTGTAGGCCTCGACGAACTTCTTCGACATCGCATTCGGTGAGTTGATGTTCCACGAGCCAGAAACGATCAGTCCGTCTGCTCCTGCTCCCGACGACGCGACGACCGCTGCAGAGTTGAAGCCATTCCCACCAACACGTAACGCTTTGGTCGACGCGGTCGCAACGAGGAAATCGTCGGCGACCGCCGAGCGCAATGCGAAGAACACCGCATCGGGCGAACTGGCCAGAGCCGCGCCAGCGACAGCATCGACTGCGGTAGAACCATCGACATACGTCTGCTCGCTGGTGATCGTGATGCCGTTCGCTTGGGCAGCAGCCCGGAATGAAGCCGCCGAGCCCGCCGAGTAGCCATCGGAGGGTTCCCAGATGAGTGTCGCCGTCTTTACCGACTTCTTTGATGCTGCGTACTTCACCGATGCCGACACCATCGCGTTTTCCGACAACGAGACTCGCCAAACGACGTTTCCGATCGCGGCCATGTCGAGCACTGCGTTGGTCACGGCGAGGACGGGAACTCCGACTGATTGGGCGATCGGATCAGCGGCGGCGGCGACTGGCGAGAGAGTCGGCCCGAGTACAACCTGAGCGCCTTCGGAAAGCGCCTTCTTCATTGCATCGGTTCCGGCTTGCGGATCGGAAAGGTCGTCGTAAGTGCTCAGTCTGATCGATCCGTCGGCCAACTCATTGACGGCGAGCACGGTGCCGTTCTGTTGTGTGACGCCGTAGGCCGAAGCGCTACCTGTACTCGAGGCGATTGATGCAACCGCCATGGAGCCCTTCGTACCCGATGCCGACGAAGAACTGCACCCAGCAGCAATAACTGCAGCTGTCAGAGCGAGCGCGGGAATGAGAACGCGTTTACGACGCATGAGAGATTCAGGAAACCTTTGACTCGATGGCCGCAACGATTTCGTCGGCTTCAGGATCAACGGTGGGACGGAAACGGGTGACCGAACCGTCGGCACCTACTAGGAACTTTTCGAAGTTCCACTGGACATCGCCCGCATCTCCCGCCGCATCGGCGACAGAGGTGAGTTCGGCATAGAGACGATGACGAGCCTCGCCGTTCACATCAATCTTCTCGGTGAGCGGGAACGACACGCCATAGGTAGTGGAACAGAACTCGGCGATTTCTTCGGGGGTGCCTGGTTCCTGGCCCATGAACTGATTGCAGGGAACACCAAGAACGGTGAACGAATCGCCACCGAAACGCTTCTGCAAACGCTCAAGGCCTTCGTACTGCGGGGTGAGCCCGCACTTCGAGGCCACGTTCACAACCAGAACAGTCTTGCCATCGGTGTCGGGAAGGCCCGCACCGTCGAGGGCGGTGAGATCGGAGAGGTTCATTCGGAAGCTTCTTTCTCTGGTTCTGTTTCAGAAGTGGTTTCGGGAGACCATACGTGACCGTCACGGTAGGGATCGTCGCTGTCGCTTTCGCGCCGGCGCACGCCTCGGACAATGAACACCAAGATGGCTCCGCCGATTCCAATGATCGACATCCAGATGTTGATCCGAAACGGTCCAAGGGTGCTGGCGGGATCAATGCGAAGCGCTTCAATCCAAAGGCGACCAGCGAAGTACAGGCCGACATAGAGCGGAAGGATGTTGCCCGGCCGCATGACGCGCTTTTTATCGACATAGAGAAGGAGTCCGCACAGCGCCAGGTTCCACAACATCTCGTAGAGAAACGTGGGCTGGAACACCGAGTAGGCGATGTAGTCGAGCGGGCGATGCTGCACATCGATCTGCACACCCCACGGCAGGCTCGTGGGCTTGCCAAACAGTTCTTGGTTCCACCAGTTGCCCAAACGGCCAATGGCTTGGGCCAACGGAATGCCGGGCACAAGAGCGTCGATACCCACCGACAGTCTCCAACCACGACGATGAGCGGCCCAAAGCCCGACGGCAACACCAAGCGCGACACCACCGGGAATTCCGAGACCGCCCTGCCAAATCTTGAGTGCGTCGAGCCAACGACCCTCGTAGCTTCGCCAGTCCGTTGCAACGTGGTAAATCCGCGCGCCGATCAAACCAGCGGGAACGGCCCAAAAGGCAACGACATAGACGTCGTCGGGATCCCCGCCGCGTGCCCGCCAGCGCTTGCGACCAAGTTCGACCGCAGCCAACACGCCAAGGGCGATCATCAGCCCATACATATGGAACGGTCCGAGTTGGTTCGATGACGGACTCGGGATTGAAGCAAGAAAAGAATTCACAGGTTCACAGCGCTTCGTTCGAGATGGCGTAGAGGTCTTCGAAACCAGCGGTCACGGCAGACTCAAGCCCGAGCACACCAGGCAACAAGTTGTCGCAATAGAAGCGAGCAACCGTGATGCGAGCGTTTAAGTACTCGGCATCGCCAACGCCGGCGTTGATGTCGGCCTTTGCCGCAAGTGCAGAGTCGGCGAGGTAACGGGCCCCGACCAGCAAACCGAACATGCGCAGGAACGGCGTTGCACCGGCCAGCGCGTTGCGCACATCGGCAATTCCATGCTCCATCAACCACATCACGGTGTTGCGAACGCAGGCCAGCGATTCGTCGATGCGGTCGCGAATACCGGCGAACTGAGAACCGGCAGCATCGAGACGAGCAACAAGCGAACTGATTTGTGTGAGGTAGTCGTCCATGACTCCCCCAGCGCGCATCGGAAGTTTGCGTCCGACAAGGTCCATGGCCTGGATGCCGTTGGTTCCCTCATAAATAGAGGTGATACGGGCATCGCGGTAATGCTGGGGAACACCCGACTCTTCGATGTACCCCATGCCGCCATAGACCTGAATGGCCAGCGAGGTGGCTTCGATTCCCATATCGGTGCCGAAACCCTTTGAAACTGGAATGAGCAGTTCCACCAATTCCTGATTGCGCTCACGAACATCGGCATCGGGATGATGCGCCGCCATATCAAGCGCGTGTGCGTTCACATAAATGATTGCTCGCAATGCATCAATGATCGAACGCATCGTGAGCAGCATGCGACGCACATCGGGAAGATCAATGATGAGACTCATTTCGCCCGCCGGCGCACCAGGCGCGCGGCCTTGACGACGCTCTTGCGAATACTGCAGCGCGTCTTGATACGCGCGCTCGGCCAATGACAAACCTTCAAGCCCAACCGAAAGTCGCGCGTTGTTCATCATCGTGAACATGTAGCTCATGCCGCGGTTTTCTTCGCCGATGAGGTAGCCGATCGCGCCGTCGTCTTCGCCAAACGACATCACGCATGTGGGCGACGCCTTGATGCCCATCTTGTGTTCGATCGACACAACCTTGACGTCGTTGCGCGCTCCCAGCGAACCGTCATCGTTCACCAAGTACTTCGGAACAATGAAACACGAAATGCCCTTGATGCCGGCAGGCGCATCGGGCGTGCGGGCAAGAACAAGATGCACGATGTTCCCGGCCATGTCGTGTTCGCCGAAGGAGATGTAAATCTTCGTGCCGGTAATGCGATAGGTGCCATCACCATGCGGAACCGCT
>JBIIGP010000225.1:0-3629 GCA_044236415.1 Acidimicrobiales bacterium
ACGAACCGGGAACAACCTGATCAAGCAACGCAATGCCGTCGGGAAGTTCTCGCAACGAATCAAGCGAAAGGCTGTGACGGCCAAGAGCGCCATCGTTAATTGCGGCCAGCATGTCGGTTCCGTTCGGAAACATAATGGGGGCACCAGCCTTTTCGGCGATGTCATTGAAGATGCGCTGTTCAGTGCGACGATCGCCAATCGGTTCAACAATCGCGCCAGCCCACTGCACATAGGGCGTCACCAACGTGCCTTGCACAAAGGTGTTGAGGTCTTCTCGTTCGAACCAATCAGTTGCGGGCAGTACCCAATCGGCGAGTTCGCCGGTTGCATTTCGATAGAGATCGACGGTGACGAGGAGATCGAGTGATTTAAGGGCTTCTTCAAGCTCAGGACCGCCACCCATCGTGAGCAGCGGATTTCCTGCTGTAACGAAGAGTGCCTTCACTGCGCCATCGCGAATCATGTCGATGAGTAGTGCACACGGATGCGAGGACACAGTGGGTCGGTAGCTGCCCCAAGGGCTATCGATAAACGATTCAAGTTCGCTGCCCGCTGCAGCAGGAGCGGGGTCAGTGCCGCGAGTCGAGGGAATGTTGCCGCCGGTGTGGTCGAAGTTGCCCGTGAGCAGGGAGAGCAAATGCATCAGCCAGTACGCGAGTGCGCCTTGGCGGCCCATGTTGACACCGGTGGACATGTGCACCGCTGCGGTTGGTGCGTCAGCAAACTCAAGCGCAAGTTGCACGATCAGTTCGGCATCAAGTCCGACGACGGGTGCGACGGTTGCTGCGGAAAAACCGCTGAGAAACTCGCGAACGGAATCGAGATCGGTGATGCGAGCAGCGCCCGCTTGATCGAAGCCACGACGGGCATCGATCTCATGCAACATCGCCGCAAGGAGATACACGTCGGTATCAGGCTTGAGTTGAATGACTTCGCCCACCTTGGGCTCGATTCGACGAGGGTCGATGAATCGCACGGTTCCGCCGCGTTGTTCGATAGCGCCCAATCTTGCGATTGGATCCGGCATCGCTAGAAACGACCCCTTACTGACTCGGGGGTTCGTGCCGAAGAGCAGCATGTGATCGGTGTTGTCGACATCGGCAATGAGGTGAACCTGAGAACTTCCCCAAAGCATCTCGGCGATAGCGAACTTGTTTGAACAGTCCTGGCTACCGGTGGTGAACAGGCTGGAGGATCCGAACATCGCGATGAACAGCGCGAGTGCTGGTCCGGCAGTTGCATTAAATGCTGCCGGGTTTCCGATGTAGCCGGCGATGGCGTTTGGTCCGTGCTCAGCAATGATGGCGTTGATTCGCTCGGCGATGTCGGTAGTTGCGTCGTTCCATGTTGAAGCGACAAATCCATCGGCGGTGCGACGTTGCGGTTCGTTGAGTCGGGATGGATCGTGATGAATCTCGCCGCACAACATGCCCTTGTTGCAGGCGAATCCCTTCGTGACCGGATGGTCATTGTCGGGACGCACCTTGTCCACCGTGCCGTCGTCGGCAACATCGACAACGATGCCGCAACCCGCTTCGCACAAGCGGCAATAGGTTCGATGTTTGGTGGTCATGGCTTCAGGCCGTGGCCCGGTACTCGGCCACGATCGGCGCAAGCTCTGAGGGCGTAGCGCCATGCATGATCACGCCATCGCAACCGAGTGCGAGTTGGTTCCGCACCGCTGCGACACAGTCGACTGGTGAGCCGACAGCCGCCCACGAGAGCCAGTCTTCTGGGATGAGCGTTGCCGCGTGCTGCAGCTGTTCGGTGGTGCCCACAACGTCAAGGCCGCGAACTGAACTCACAACTTCGTCGGCCAGGAAGCGATCAACAACTGCTTCGTCCCAACCGTTTGTTCGAGCAAGCAGGTGGCCGTAGCCCTGCAAGTAGGTGCCGAGACGACCCACCAACTTCATGAGTCGTTCTTCTTCACCAATGTGGTCGCCGATTGTGGCGTAACAGGACCACACCTTGACGTCATCGGGGTTGCGCCCAGCCTTTTCGGCAGCACGCTTCACGGTCTGTACGCAATGTGCGGTGGTTTCGTCAGTAAAGAAGGTGTGGAGCACAACCTCATCGAAACAACGTCCGGCGAGTTCAAGGGTGTTATCGCCAAACGCAACGATCCCCATCGGCAGGTACTCGTCGAGCGTTGCATCGAGATGGAGGATCGGCCACGAACCGGCCGGGCCGTTATGGCCCATGATGACCTCGCCGCGAAACAGTCGGCGCATGAGGCCTGCGAAATCTTCCATTTGAGCTGTGGTGATCCGGCTGATTCCGAACGCGTCTTGCATCGGCGCAATGCCGCGACCAAGGCCCAACGTGAAACGGCCACCAGTGAGACTCTGCATCGTGCGTGCAAAGCCAGCCGTAACGATCGGGTGTCGAGTGTTGTGGTTCGTTGCCGCCGTCGAAATAGCGATGCGTTCGCTGACTGCGCCAACTGCGCCACACAACGTGGCAGCTTCTTTCTTGTTGTAGCGCTCGCTTACGAAGACGCGGCCGAATCCGAGGGCTTCGCCTTCACGTACCTCGTTGATGAGGTCGCGAGAGGAATCGGGCTGGCCGGGAAGTGTGTAGAAGCCAAGTTCAGGCAGGACGGTTGCTGTCATGTTCGTTGTCTAGTCGGTTTCCGCGCTCGGCTCCGTGTTCAATCCTTGAATGCGTAGGTAACTGGCAGGCGCTTGGGGCCGCTCACAATGATCGAAGCCATGTGCTGGGGTTCGCCGGAGAGTTCGATGTGGTCGAGGCGGCTGAACAGTTCCTTGAAGAACTCGCGGATCTCAAGGCGAGCAATATGTGCGCCCAAGCAGTAGTGACGTCCAAAACCGAACCCAAGGTGCTTGTCGGCATCGGCACGGTCAACGTTGAAGGTAAACGGATCAGCGAAGATTCGTTCGTCGCGGTTTGCTGATGGATACGACAGCAACACCCAGTCACCACGTTCAAATGATTGCCCGCTAGCAAGCGTGTAGGGCTGTTGCGCTGAACGCATGAAGTGCTTCACTGGCGAGACCCAACGAATGATTTCATCGGTCGCTGCATCGATCAGCGACGGGTCATCAAGAAGGCGCTGCAGTTGCTCTGGGTTCTCAAGCAACGCCTGCATCCCGCCGGCAATTGCATTCGATGTGGTGTCGTGACCGGCAGTGGCCACGATGAGGTAGTAGCCGTAGGTGTCCATGTCTTCGAGGGGCTTACCGTTGATCTCGCCGTTCGCGATCACCGTTGCAAGGTCGGCGGTGGGGTTGTCCCGTCGTTCGGAATTGAGGCCGGTAAACAAACCGATGACGTCCATGATGACGGCCATCATTTGGTCGTTCTCGCCGATGCGCTCGAAGTCGGGATCTTCTGAACCGAAAAGTTCTTGGGTGAGACGCAGCATGCGGGGGAACTCGGCTTCGTCGAGGCCAAGGATGTCGAGAATGACGCGAAGCGGGTAGTTGATTGCGACGTCTTTCGCGAAGTCGCAGGACCCGCCACGGTCTTGCATTTCATTAACGGATCGCTTTGCCTGGGCTTTGATCTGGTCGTCGAGTTGGCGAACTGCCCCCGGCTTGAACCAATCGTTCACCAGCGCCCGGTGGGCTTTGTGCTCCTCGCCGTCCATGTTGATGAGTGTGTTG
>JBIIGP010000226.1:0-3621 GCA_044236415.1 Acidimicrobiales bacterium
GGGCCGACCAAAGCGAGGCTCTGTGGCGGTTGCTGGACACGCCGAAGTCCTAGATCCTGGGGCGGTGGCGAGGGTGCGCGAAGCGGTTCGGGCGAAGTACCGGATCATGTACCGGCTCCTGATCGAACGAAGCGACAAGAAGGCGGCAAAGCAACACGGTTCAGCGACGGCAGGGACTGCGGCAGTCAAGGTGGTCCTCGACGCGTAAGCCGATTGGCCGGCACGCAACCTTCAAAGCCAGAGAACCCCAGTTCACGGGGCGATATTGGCGCCATTCACCTTGTGGCAAGGGTCTGTTGATCGAGTCAATTGTTGATCGCATACTGTTGGACATCCAGCAGTCCGGGGTCAGTCGTCCCCACCAGCCCGTGAGGAATCAGCGCCATGTCAACGAGCATCGAAGAGGCACGTCAGAAGTACGCCGAGGAACGTGAGAAGCGTCTTCGCTCGGACGGGACGGCGCAGTACTCAGCGCTCGCTGGCATGTACGAGGAATTCGATCGCGATCCCTACGTTGAACCGGGATTCACCCGCGATCCCGAGATTGCCGACGTCGATGTCGTAATCGTCGGTGGTGGTTTCGGCGGCATGCTCGAAGCGGCAAATCTTCGCAAGCTCGGTGTCGACAATTTCCGCATCATTGAAAAGGGCGGCGACTTCGGCGGCACCTGGTACTGGAACCGTTACCCCGGTGCGATGTGTGACGTTGAGTCGTACGTGTATTTGCCGATGCTCGAAGACACCGGCTTCATGCCAACAAATCGCTACGCACTTGCGCCCGAAATCTTCGCCTACTGCCAGCAGCTCGGTCGACGATTCGATATGTACGAGAACGCGCTTTTCCAAACTGAAATCAAAGACATGGTTTGGAACGAAGAGGCTGAGCGTTGGACGGTCACCACAACTCGCAACGATGTTCTTTCAACAAAATTCATCGTTGTTGCCGGCGGCGTTCTACATAAAGCAAAGCTCCCTGGAATTCCCGGCATCGAAACCTTCAAGGGCAAGGCGTTCCACACGAGCCGCTGGGATTACTCCTACACCGGTGGTGCCCCCGGTGAACTCATGGACAAGTTGAAGGGCAAGCGTGTCGGCATCATCGGCACCGGAGCAACTGCCGTGCAGGTTGTTCCGCGCGTTGCTGAAGCGGCCGATGAGCTCTTCGTCTTCCAGCGCACGCCAGCATTCGTTGGTTACCGCGGACAGGCTCCCACCGATGAGGAATGGTTCAAGAGCCTGAAGCCTGGTTGGCAGGACGAGCGCATCAAGAACTTCACCCGCGCAGTCTGCGGCCAGCAGCCAGAAGAAAACATGGTGGCTGACGAGTGGACCAACGTCATGTGGACCGACACCACGAAGTACACCGAAGATCCCGAAGAGGCTGCGGAACTTGAGCGCATCGACTTCGAAATCATGGAGGGTGTGCGCAAGCGCATCGCCGACATCGTGGAAGATCCCGAAACCGCTGCGGGCCTGCAGCCGTGGTACGGAGTTCGTTGCAAGCGTCCGTGTTTCCACGACGAATACCTTCCGGCGTTCAACCGTCCGAATGTGCACCTGGTCGATACCAATGGCATGGGTGTTGAGCGCATCACCGAGAACGGACCAGTCGTCGATGGCGTGGAATACCCCGTCGATCTTCTGATCTACGCATCCGGCTTCGATGTTGCTGCCACCTACGACCGCCTTGGATTCGTTCCCAAGGGTCGCAACGGTGTTCCGATGACTGAGTCATGGGGCGAAGGTCCGCACAGCCTCCACGGTGTGATGACCCGCGACTTCCCGAATTTGTTGATGATCAGCACCGTGCAGGGTGGCTTCGGTACGAACTTTGTTCACTACCTCACCGAAACCTCGAAGCATTGCGCCGCCATCGTCCGTATGTGTCTCGACGAAGGCATTTCACAGATCGAACCTTCGGCTGAAGCCGAGGAAGACTGGTTCAATGTCCTCATGAGCAAGGTCATGGGTGTTGGTATGTACAACGCCTCATGCACCCCTGGTTACCTGAATCGCGAACAGCAAGCAGGTGACATGAAGGCCGCTCGAGCAGCGTCGTTCATGGGCAGCGTCGAGGAATACGCCGATCACCTGATTGCTTGGCGTGAAGCTGGCGACCTCGAGGGTGTTGAAGTCAAGAAAGCAAAGTAGGTAGCAACCTCAAAGGTCCTTGAGTTGGACCTTTGAATCGATCGCTGCAGATCGATAGATGCCGCGTGCCATGTACGACGCTTCGGCCTTTCGTCGAGCGTCGTACACCGCGGCGCGGACCTGATGGCAACGAGCGGACTCGGGTTCGGCCATCACCGCCATTTCGGCAAAGTGTGATGCAAGCCGCAGATCGCCCTCTTCTGCGAGGGCTTCGGCCCGTGCGGCGAGCACATCGGCGCCACCCGCAAGTGCTGCGGTCTCGCATGCGAGCGCAACATCGGCAGCGGGTTTGAGATTTGCGGGGTTGCCGTCGTACCAACCGCCGTAGAGACGCCAGATGTTGCGCACAACAAACTCGGGTTCGTCGTATGACGGACGCAAGTATGGAAGGTCTGCGAGTTCCGACGGGAGCTTTACGGCGTGAATCACGTCGTTAAGGCGCGCGCCTGAGTTCATGAGTGCAAGCGTCTGCTCGTGCAGTGATTCGAGTGCTGCAGCAGTGTTGATGAGGACTTCAGTAACCATTGCCTCTCCACCGACGGCAGGACCGTGAGCGGGGAGGAGAAGGTCAGGTTTCATTGCTGCCATTTCGCGAAGGGACACTGCCCAGTCCCAGGCGAAACGTTGCACTTTCTGCGGATTGCCGGCATTGGGGAATTGCCAGATGAACAGGTCACCAACACAGATGGCGCGCTTATCCGGGACCCACGCCCAGGTGTGATCGTCGGTTTCGCCGCGAGCATGACGCAGGTCGAACTCCGTGCCACCAATAGAAAGGTTGGTAGACGTTCGGTAGGTGAGTTCGGGGTAAATGAATTCACTCGGCCAAGCCGGTTCGGGCAATCGGAACTGCCGCATGTTGATCCAGCCGTTGTAGCCGTTGGTCAATTGGTAGCGATCGAATCGTTGGGGGATTGCTTCGTGTCCGACGTAGCGAATTGGTTTGTCGCCGCGTGATGCAGTTTCGGCATCGAATGCTTGGGCGCCGGTGACATGGTCAACGTGGCCGTGCGTGTACACCGCTGTGTGCACTGGAGCATCCGACCAGGTTCGAAGTTCGGTGATTGCCTGCGGTGCAGACATGTGATGCGACACATCGAACAGGACAATGCCGTCGTCGGTGTTGAACGCAACGACGTTGCTGAACGCTTCGATGAGGACGACGTCGTCAGCAACAACTGCAGCGCCGCCGGCGTCTTCGCTGAACAGCCCATTCATCGCTAATGGTTCTTCGCCGGTGATCCACCGAGCAGAACGTTCGAGCATTTCCTGACCGTCCATACGACCTCCCCGTAGGCAAAGATCCTCGCACAGGAGGATCAGGTGTGGAATGCCAAGGGCCCCCTTCCTCGGTGTAGTCGATTCATTTGCACGTATTGAGGCTTGTGTAAGGCTCTGTTTATGAATGCAATGGGTTATGTCGGTGCGATCATCTCTATCGTTGCTGGATGTCTTGGACTCATCTGGCCA
>JBIIGP010000227.1:0-3616 GCA_044236415.1 Acidimicrobiales bacterium
GGCGGAGCAATTCGCATGAATGCCGGTGGTCACGGTTCGGATATGGCGCAATCGGTTGCAAGCGTGCGTGTGGTGGATCTCGCGACGGGCAACCAAGGGCAATTGTCTTTGGCTGACCTCGAACTCAGATTCCGCTCCTCGGTGCTCGGCCGTTCACTCGTCGTAACTGAAGCCGAACTTGCGCTTGCTTTGGGCGATCGAGCTGTTGCCGAAGCAGAGATCTCAGACATCGTTCGTTGGCGTCGGGAAAATCAACCTGGCGGAGCCAATGCCGGTTCTGTCTTCGTGAACCCTCGCCCCGACTCGGCCGGCAGGCTTGTTGACGAATCCGGGGCGAAAGGACTCAGAATCGGTTCGGCTGAAGTCTCGACCAAACATGCGAACTTCATCCAAGTCGACGATGGCGGTTCGGCGGATGATGTCGCAGCACTGATGACGGCGGTTCGTGCGCAGGTGCTCGATCGCACTGGTGTCGATCTGCACGCAGAAACTCATTTCCTTGGTTTTGCTCCGGAGGTCGCGGCAGCGGCTGGTGCTCAACGGGTCGAGGATCTCGCCTGATGGCCATCAGACTTCGCAATCGATCAGGAGCTACCTCCGATATTGATCCGCGCATTGCTGCGCGTCGCGACGCTGTTGAAACCGAGAAGCGTCGACGACGTGGTCGTTGGTGGCTTTTCGCGGCGATCGTCGCAGCAGTACTCGTTGGGGCGTGGTTTATTACTCGAACTCCACTTCTCGATGTCGATCGCATCGAGGTGCGCGGCGCGGTTCTCACGACATCGGATGAAATCATCGCCATCTCCGGGCTTCGCCCGGGCGAGGCCCTCCTCGAAGTCGATACCGCAGCCGCTGCTTCTCGCATCCGTGAACTTCCCTATATCGAGACCGCCTCAGTGGTTCGAAAGTGGGATGGTCTGGTGACGGTCACCGTGTCCGAACGAGTGCCAGTGGCGATCGCAGCTTCCGCCGACGGTGTCGCGATGCTTATCGACGGGTCGGGCCGAGTTATTGGCGTCCAAACCTCCGGCGACGGGGTTGAGACGGTTCTCATCGGGGTTGAGGCGGGAGCCCCGGGAACGCTTGTCGAGGGCGTGTCGGGCGCCCTCGAGGTGGCCTCGCTGCTTACCCCGGGTATGCGGACCCGAGTGGCTGGGATTGCCACTGCCCCTGACGGTTCGCTCAATCTGGCGCTGAAGCCCCAGGGCATCGTCATTATGGGACCGCCCACAGACCTGCCTGCCAAGGTCGACTCATTGCGAACCGTGATGGGTCAGGTCGACCAACGGGACCTCGCCACCATCAATGTGGTCAATCCCTCGACCCCCGTGGTTGTGAGAACCCCGAAATAGCCCTATGGGGCGAGTAACCTCGCTCCAGTTCTTCTATCTCTTCCCGAAGTCCGTCCTGCATTTCTCTCGAAGGAGCTCCCCATGGCCGCCAGTCCGCAGAACTATCTCGCGGTGATCAAGGTCGTCGGCGTCGGCGGTGGTGGCGTTAACGCCGTCAATCGCATGATCGACGCCGGACTCAAGGGGGTCGAGTTCATCGCGGTGAACACCGATGCTCAGGCGCTTCTCATGAGCGATGCCGACGTCAAGCTCGACATCGGTCGTGACCTCACCAAGGGTCTCGGCGCTGGTTCCGATCCCGACATCGGCCGTGCCGCCGCCGAAGCGCATGTCGACGAAATCGAAGAGGCACTCAAGGGTGCCGACATGGTGTTCATCACTGCTGGTAAGGGTGGCGGCACTGGTACTGGTGCGGCTCCCGTTATTGCACAGGTCGCGAAGAGCCTTGGCGCACTCACCATTGGTGTGGTCACTCGCCCGTTCGGCTTTGAAGGCAAGCGTCGTTCGACTCAGGCCGATACGGGCATCAAGACCTTGAAGGAAAAGGTCGACACCCTCATTGTCATCCCGAATGATCGTTTGCTCACGGTCTCGAACGATAAGACCTCTGTGCTCAACGCCTTCAAGATGGCTGACGAAGTCCTCCTTCAGGGTGTCCAAGGCATTACCGACCT
Organism: Acidimicrobiales bacterium; assembly: GCA_044236415.1. Classification (GTDB taxonomy): domain Bacteria; phylum Actinomycetota; class Acidimicrobiia; order Acidimicrobiales; family Acidimicrobilacustridaceae; genus Acidimicrobilacustris. Next base: position 2,027 of record JBIIGP010000227.1, read on the forward strand.
CATCACGACACCTGGCCTCATCAACACCGACTTCGCCGACGTCAAGATGATCATGAGCGACGCCGGTTCGGCGCTTATGGGCATCGGTTATGGCTCGGGCGAAGGTCGTGCGGTGGCTGCAGCCAAGGCGGCGATTTCTTCGCCGTTGCTCGAAGCCTCTATCGAAGGCGCACGCGGCATCCTTCTCACCATTGCCGGTGGAAGCGACCTCGGCTTGTTCGAGGTCAACGAAGCAGCCGAGATCATTCACGGTGTTGCACATGCCGATGCCAACATCATCTTCGGCACGGTCATCGACGACGAAATGGGCGACGAAGTTCGAGTCACCGTCATCGCCGCAGGTTTCGACCGCTGGGACGGCGAAGTTCGTTCAGGTCGTTCTGCACGTGAGGATCGCCCGATCGCTCGTGACGTGTTCTCCACCGACGACGACCTCGATGACGACGGCGACTTCGACGTCCCGTCGTTCCTTCAGTAGTTACGTCTCCGCCCGGTGCGGTTCTTTGATCGAGCGCTCGTCAACGGGCGCTCGATCCGCGTCCGGAGCACGGAAGAAACTGATGGCGATTTCGCCATTGGAGACGCGGACCATCAACTCGACGCCCGTCGTCGCTCGGTTGTCGATCGACCGTGGGTGTGGCTTACTCAGGTGCATGGCGATGTCTGTGTCGACGTCGATACCGTTGGACTCGAAGGTGCATGTGGTGCTCCAGCCGATTCGTTGATGACGCGTCGAACCGATCTTGCACTTTCGATTCAGACCGCCGATTGCATTCCGATTGCGCTCTGGTCTCTTGATGGTGTCATTGCCGCTGTGCATGCGGGGTGGCGGGGGCTCGAAGCTGGCGTGATCGAAGCGGCAACGCGTTCCATGCGGGCCCAAACCTCAGCAGCTCTTCATGCATTCATTGGCCCATCCATCGGTCCTGAGTGCTACGAGTTCGGCGCTGAAGATCTTGAGCGTCTCGAGGCAAGATTTGGTCCCGCGATTCGTGGGACAACAAGTGACGGCCGTTCCGCTCTCGATGTGCGGGCTGGTGTGATTTCGGAACTTCTTCGAAACGATGTTGTTATCGACGTTGATGACGACGCGTGTACAGCGTGTGCTGGCGGTTTCTTTTCGCATCGAGTTCGATCCGACACCGCCCGTCATGCCACCGTGATCTGGATCGAGGAATCATGACAGTTGAAGTGAACGCGCAACTCGTGGCGAAAAACATTCACGACCTTCAGGATCGACTCGCTCAGTTGTCTCAAGATCGAGACGTGCGAATCGTCGCGGTCACAAAAGGATTCGGCGTCGATGCGCCTCGCGCCGCTCTTGCTGCTGGTCTCACAATGATCGGAGAGAACTACGCGCAAGAGCTTGTTTCGAAACACGAAGAACTTTCGCCAGCTGAACGGGAGCGCATCGAGTGGCATTTTCTCGGACGCTTGCAGCGCAACAAAATCCGAAGCCTGGCCCCGATTGTGTCGGTATGGCAGAGCGTCGATCGGGTCGAGTTGATTGACGAAATCGCTCGACGTGCACCGGGGGCAAAGGTCATGATCCAGCTCAATTTGAGCGAGGAGCCGCAGAAGGGCGGCGCC
>JBIIGP010000228.1:0-3608 GCA_044236415.1 Acidimicrobiales bacterium
CAACGATGGAGAGGTGTCCTCTCCTCGCACCCACGTCGCCAGCGCGTTCGACCTTGATGAACTCGTCGGAGTCAAAGGCGCCACCACGGTGTCGGTGTGTATCCCGGCCCGGAACGAAGAGGCCACCGTTGGACAGATCGTCGAACGCATTCGCACGAAGTTGATCGAAACTCGCCCGCTCGTCGACGAGATCGTCGTGGTCGACGATCACTCCACCGATCGCACAGCCGAGGAGGCACGTTCGGCCGGCGCAACGGTGATTGACGCATCGCAGGTGTTGGTTGAGTTCGGGCGCGGGCACGGCAAAGGCGAAGCGTTGTGGAAGTCGCTCTTTGCATCGAGCGGCGACATTGTCGTGTGGTGCGATGCCGACGTTCGCGACTTCAGTACGCGTTTCATTTCCGGAATGCTCGGCCCGCTCCTCACCGATTCGTCAGTCGGATTTGTAAAGGGATTCTACGAACGACCAGTCGACGGCCACGTCCGCGGCGGCGGACGAGTCACCGAACTTGTTGCCCGCCCACTTCTCACCATGTGCTTTCCTGAACTTGGCGAGATCGTGCAACCACTTTCAGGTGAATACGGTGGTCGGCGCGAAGTGCTCGAGCAATTGCCCTTCGTCGAGGGATACGGAGTCGACATCGCGATGCTTATCGACATCGTGAATCGATTTGGCGCCGAAACCATTGCGCAGGTTGATCTTGGCGAACGCATCCATCGCAACCGTCCACTGCACGAACTTTCGCCAATGGCTGCGCAGGTCATGCAGGCTGCGATGCGTCGCATTCAGCCTGGCCTTGTTCCCGATGCCTTCACGCTGAGTCCACCCGATCTCGATGCACACGAAATTTCCTACGCCGAACGCCCAGCGCTTGCGACTCTTGAGTCCTACCGCCAACTGCACCCACGGCTCGCAGACTGATTCCAGCCGTCACCGCAACAGGATTTGGCGTACGTTTCGCCAATGGATTTCGGAATCATCTTCGCGAACACCGGCGCCTACACAACTCCTGAAGGCGCAATCACAATGGGTCAGTGCGCAGAAGCCAACGGCTTCGAAAGCATCTGGACGGTAGAACACCCCGCCATTCCAAAGGGATACGAAAGCGAGTACCCCTACTCGCGTGACGGCAAGATGCCTGGCGACGAAACCGCGCCCGTGCCTGATCCGCTTGTTTGGCTCACATGGGTTGGCGCACATACAACGACTCTGAAGTTGGCAACAGGCGTCATGATCCTGCCGCTACGCAATCCCGTTGTGTTTGCGAAGGAATGCGCAACGCTCGACATGCTCACCGGCGGCCGTTTCATTCTCGGTGTTGGTGTCGGTTGGTTGCACGAAGAATTCGACGCGATTGGTGTGGGCTGGGAAGACCGCGGTGCGCATACCGACGATTCCATTCACGCACTGCGTGCACTGTGGAACAGCGAGGTTGCGAACTACCAAGGAACCCACAGTTCGTTCAGCGATATCTATTCATTTCCGAAGCCGGCAAACGGAACTATTCCGGTTGTTGTCGGAGGACATTCAAAGCCTGCGGCCCGACGAGCAGGACGATTCGGCGATGGCTTCTTCCCCGCCGATCCACGCAAGCTGCCCGAACTTCTTCCTGTCATGCGTGCTGCGGCAGAAGAGGCTGGACGCGATCCCAACACCATCGAGATCACGAGCGGCGGGGCACCCACGGTTGAGATCATCAAGATGCTCGCCGACCTCGGTGTCACACGAATGTTGGTTCCGCCGCTGGCAATGCACCCAGCGAAACTGCCAGAGGCAATGAGCAAGTTCGCCGACGAAGTGATTTCGAAGTTTTAATTACTTCGATCTCAGTGCTCGACGAACTCGAGCACAACCTCGATCGCGCAATCGATCGGGTCTTCCATCGAACGATCAACGCCGAATCTCTCGGTGAGCGACACAACCGTTAAGCCTTTTGGGAACGCCGGCAAAGGTTCAATCACCTCGCCGACAATCGCCACACACGGAACATCGAGTTCTGCACACAGCGCAGCAACACCGCCAACAACTTTTCCGTCGAACGACTCGTCATCAAGGAATCCCTCGCCGGTAATAACAAGGTCAGCGCCTTCGATCAATTCATCGAGTCCGACTTCATCTGCAACAAACTCAAACCCGCTGACCAGCTTGGCCCCAACGGTGAGCAATCCACCAGCGAGTCCACCAGCGGCACCCGCACCTTCAACTTCAGTGACGTCGACACCGGTTTCCATCTTGAAAACCTGCGCCAGACGCTCAAGCCGACGGCGAAGCAGTGCGACCTGCGAAGTCGACGCTCCTTTCTGCGGAGCAAAGACCTCTGCAGCTTCGACGAACGTTGTGCGCACATCGCACGCGACAGAAAGATCGATGCCACGAAACTTTTGCGTTGGGTGCATGGCCTTCAACGCGCCGAGTCCGCCATCGGTTGTTGCCGAACCACCAACACCAACAACGATTCGACGCGCGCCCGCTTCGACGGCACTCATGAGCAACTCTCCAACTCCGCGCGTCGTCGCTTCAATCGCATCGTTCTCTTCGGCACCGCCCGCGAGAACCAGACCCGATGCGGCGGCCATTTCAATGACTGCTGTTCCCTTTGCCAGTCGCCACCCCGCGTCGACCGGATCTCCAAGAGGTCCAGTCACGGTCGTTATGCGATTGGCACCACCAAGAACCTCGAGGAATCCTTCGCCCCCATCGGCCATCGGACAGATCTCAACCTCATGTCCGGCCCCAACAAGCGCGGCTCCGATGGCAGACGCGAGAGCGGACGCGGTTGCCGTTCCTTTGAACTTGTCTGGAGCTACAACGACCCGCATGTCTCAAGTGAAGCAGGGATCGCGAACCGGCGATTCCTTCGATGCGCTAGCTACTGGAGCCGAGGTCACGACCAGCCATAACGAGAACCGTTGCGCCGGCAAGTTCGGCAGGCGGTGGGTTGGGCATGGCCAGCACTTGTTCGGGAGCAAGGCCAAGCGCTGTCGCTACTGCTTGGCCGTCGCCTTCGGAACCGGCGACGAAATAGACCGTGGTCTTTTCTTGCGGGTTCGGCGTATCGCCAACAGAGACCTGCGTATAACCCGCTGCCTGCAGGCGGTCACGAGTCTTTGTCGCGAGACCCGGAACAGTGGTCGTGTTTACGACCTTGACCTTCACTGACGCCGGAGCGTTCGCTACCAACGTGGTCGTGGTCGACACCACCACCGTGGTGTTTGATGAACTCTGGCCTGCGGGCGAAACCTCGGACTGGCCCGACCCATACCCCTTCGAGAGCAGGATGAGACCGACAACAACCGCAACGACGACGATGACGACACCAGTCCGTGTGCCGTGATCATTTTGCTGATCGTCGGGGGCGGGAGTGTCGGTGGTCATTTTCAGGAGCCAGGCGGTTCGCTGGCCTGCTGGTGTGCGGTCTCTTGACGGGCCCGACGGCGGCGATCACGCAGGCGACGAAGTCGGCGAACGCCGAGTGGGTCGTAGTCGTAGGCCTCGGGGCTTTCGAGCAATTGACCGAGGATCTCGTAGTAGCGACTGGCCGACAACTCAAAGCGCTCTTGAATGAGAGTTTCTTTGGGTCCGGTTTCGTGCCACCAACTGCGCTCGA
>JBIIGP010000022.1:0-13522 GCA_044236415.1 Acidimicrobiales bacterium
TGGGGCCGCCATTTCCGCCATACGCGCCGAGCCCGCGCTCTGGTCGCCGCCGACGAACCATCACCGAGCCCGGGTGGATGACTAGCGTCGTAGCGTCACCGATCCAACGGGAGCAACATGACCGGCGTACACATCGTCACCGATAGTTCGTGTGACTTAACCGAAATCGAAACGACAACCAACAGCATTGGGGTCGTACCGCTGAGCATTCGCTTTGGCGACGAAGAGTTCATTGACCGTGAAGAGCTCAGCGCCGACGCGTTCTACGCAAAAATGGCGAGCACCGGGTTACTTCCAGAAACTGCCGCCCCTTCACCCGGTCGCTTCGAACAAGCCTTTCGCGGAGCTGCCGCTGTCGGCGCGAGCGCCGTGGTGTGTATCAATCTTTCCGGTGAACTCTCCGCAACTGTGCAGTCGGCGCGCAATGCCGCCACCGCCGTTGCCGGAGACATCGATGTTCGCGTCATCGACAGTCGATCGCTTACCGGTGGTCTCGGAACCATGGTGCTCGAAGCAGCTGCGGCCGCCCGCAATGGCGCCGATGTTGATGCCGTTGTCGCACTTGTTGAGTCCATGATTCCTCGCACCGAGATCTACGGCGGCCTCGACACCCTCGAGAATTTGAAAAAGGGTGGCCGCATCGGCAGCGCGAAGGCACTTCTCGGATCAATGTTGTCTGTGAAACCAATCATTCACATCGCCGATGGCGCAGTGGAAGAAGCGGGCAAACAACGCACTCGTAAGCGCGCGCTCGAATGGATGCGCGATCAACTCTTTGCCGAAGGGCCCGTCGAGAAACTTTCGATCCTCCACGGTCAGGCTCCCGACATCGACGTGTTCCTCGACATGATTTCCGAGCGTTATCCCCGCGAGCAGATTCGTTTGGGCACGATCGGCGCCGTCATTGGAACCCATGGCGGTCCCGGCGTCATCGGCATGTGCTACCTGCGTCCGTGATTCAACGCTGCTCTGACACCGCGTGAACGCGGACGACACTGGGCCACCACCCGCGCAACAAACTGGCCGCGCACTCGCGGGACGCGTTCTCGCACAGCGATACCAATTGCTCTCCCAATTAGCCATCGGCGGAATGGCAGAGGTGTGGGAAGCGAGCGACCTCGTGCTCGGTCGCGCTGTTGCGGTGAAAATTCTTCATCCCCAGTTCGCGAACGATCCCGTTGTGCGGCAACGTTTTCATATCGAAGCAGTTGCAGCTGCACGGCTCGTCGACCCATCAATTGTTGCAATTTATGACACAGTCGACCTCGACGGATGCGACGCGATTGTCATGGAACTTGTTCGCGGTCGAACGTTGCGCGACTTTCTCGACGAGCGCGGTGCACTTGATCCAATCGAGGTAGTTCACATCGGTGCGGAAGTTGCCGGAGCACTCGCAGTCGCTCACAAAGCTGGCGTCATTCATCGCGACATCAAGCCCGCGAACATTCTCCTTTCCGATGACGGCCGGGTTCTGGTAACCGATTTCGGCATCGCCAAGGTTCTCGATGAACCCGACCTCACACGCACCGCTCAGGTTCTCGGAACCGTGAAATACCTCGCTCCCGAACAGGTTGAAGGTGGTCCGGTCGATGGGCGAACCGACCTCTATGCACTCGGAGCCGTTCTCTACGAGGCGGTGTGTGGTGAAGCACCCTTTCGAGCCGAAACTCCCGCAGCGCTTGCGCTTGCTCGCATGCATCGAGATCCCACAAGACCATCCCTGGTCCTCACGGAGATTCCCGCAGACCTAGAGACGGCAGTGATGCGCGCAATGTCTCGCGCTCCTGGTGATCGCTTCGCTTCTGCAAATGACATGCGAGCCGCTCTCCTCTCGACACGGCTTGAGGTGTTAGCTGATCCTTCAACAGATTCCGCAGCCGCCGACGTTCCCGCTCGACCTCCTCGAACGAAGCGAGGACGGTCTGGAGTTTTCGTCACACTCGTTGTTGTCGGGGTGCTCTTACTCATTGCGTTGCTCGTCGCAAACACCGATGCCGGCCGGACCTTCCTTTCCAATCAACCAACAACGACGACGACAACGCCGCGACAACTGGCGATCTCAACCGCACATTCGTTTGACCCTTCCGATCGAACCGGTTTCGAAAACGAGTCGGCCGCCATGAACGCTGTCGACGCGGACTCGCTGACGTCTTGGTCGACAGAGGCGTACACCTCACGCACGTTTGGAAACCTCAAAACCGGTGTCGGTCTTGTGATTGATCTCGCTACCGAAGGCATCGTCGGCTCGATTGCAATCGACTCACCCTCGAATGGATGGTCAGTTGAGGCCTATGTTGCGACTGGTGCACCGACCACACTGCTCGGCTGGGGTCCGGTCGTTACCTCGGCAACAGACATCAGGGGCTCGGTGACTCTCGACCTCCATAAGGCGCAGGGCAACGCGATCCTGCTGTGGATCACCGAGCTCAAAGACACGCCACCGTGGCAGGTCACCATCACCGACGTGATTGTCACCTCCTAAACCTCGTGCTTCGTGGGTAGGATCGCATCTATGGACACGGGCTCGGACGCGTCAACCAGTGGCAGCACCGAATCAACCGCGTCGACACCACCGCGCTCGATTCCTACGGTTGGGGCGGCTTCTTCACTGATTGGCGGCGATTGGCCGGCGCAAGCCGCCGACGCCATCGTCAACGCAGTCGAGACGGTTCGCGACCGCACAACTACCCCGATCATGAAGATCGCCCGGGGTTTGGTCTTCGGTGTCTTCGCCGGAACCATCATCGTTGCCATCGTCGTCCTGGCAATCATCGGCGCCATTCGACTTCTCGACGAAGCCCTGCCCTCAGGCGTCTGGTTGCCCTATCTCATTCTCGGAGTGCTGTTTACCGTGGTCGGAGCCCTTTTGTTCCGACGTCGCAACGCCCCCGCCCCGGCACCTGCCGCCGGGAAGACCTCAAAGCGCTGAGTGGTTTCGCCGCTCACCTCATCCCCCATCATCTGACATGATCCGCGTTGATCATTGAATTCTGGAGTTCCTCGTGCCTGAGATTCGTAACGTCATCATCATCGGTTCCGGTCCCGCCGGTTTGACCAGCGCCATCTACACCGCTCGCGCCAACTTGGCCCCCCTGCTCATCGAAGGCGAACCGTCCTCAACCAGCGATCAGCCCGGCGGTCAGCTCATGCTCACCACCGAGGTCGAGAACTTTCCGGGTTGGCCCGACGGCATCATGGGCCCCGAACTCATGATGAAGTTCCGCGAACAGGCCCTGCGCTTCGGTACCGAAATTGTCACGCGCAAAGTGAGCAAGGTCGACCTTTCCGCTCGTCCCTTCAAGGTCTGGATCGGCGATACCGACGCACCCGAACCGACGCACCTCGCGCAGTCCATCATCGTTTCGACCGGTGCACGTTCACTCATGCTTGGGCTTGAAGAGGAAACGCGTCTTCTTGGTCATGGCCTCTCGACCTGCGCCACCTGCGATGGTTTCTTCTTCCGCGATCACGACATCGCTGTCGTCGGTGGTGGCGATTCCGCCATAGAAGAAGCGCTTTTTCTTACGAAATTCGCCAAAACCGTCACGCTTGTTCACCGTCGCGACGAACTACGCGCCTCGAAGATCATGCAAGACCGCCTTTTTGCCAACGAGAAAATTCGTTTCGCATGGAACTCAACGGTGACCGCCATTCAGGGCCAACAAACGGTCGAGGGGGTCACGCTCACCGACACCATTAGCGGTGAAGAACGTCCGCTTGCCGTCACCGGCGTCTTCGTGGCCATCGGCCATCGGCCAAACACCGACCTCTTCGCCGGTCAACTCACCACCGACGAAAACGGTTACCTCGTGACCCATAACGGTTCACTCACCAACATCGAAGGTGTGTTTGCTTGCGGAGACGTACAGGACCACGTCTATCGCCAGGCCATTACCGCAGCCGGATCCGGCTGCATGGCAGCAATCGACTGTGAACGCTGGCTTGAGGCCAACGTTCACTAATCCCTGTCTGGGTACCGATCGAGCTGCTCGGGAATCAAACCGACCCGCGGTAGCGTTGTCATGATCACCGCATTGCTTTCGAGCGTTGCACAAGGATCTGCAGTGCTCAGTTCGTGAACACACTTTTCGAACGTTTGTTCGATTAAAACAGATCTCATCCAATTGGCTGGCGCTCGCTGGCCACGACGTGAACGAGGAACCATGTCCGAAAACATCGCCACCTACACCGACGCCACATTCGATGAGCAGATCGGCTCGTCATCTGTTCCCGTCGTCGTTGATTTCTGGGCCGAATGGTGCGGTCCGTGCAAGATGGTCGCTCCCATCCTTGAAGAGATCGCCTCCGAGCAGGCCGGCAGCCTGGCCATCGCCAAGCTCAACGTGGACGACAATCCCGATGTTGCTCGTCGCTTCGGCGTCATGAGCATTCCCACGATGATCGTCTTCAAGGACGGTCAAGAGGCCGCTCGCATCGTGGGCGCCAAGGGGAAGTCGCAACTTCTCGACGATTTCAAGCCGTTCATCTAAGTCGCTGCACTCGCCGGCAACTGTCGGCATTCAGTTTCAAGAACGACGAAGGCCCCGGTTTCGACCGGGGCCTTCTGCATTTTCAACGATGAGTGGGCAACCACGCCCAAACGCACCGATTTGGTTGACCACAGCCTCATCCACAGGCTGTGCAGAACCCTTCACCAAAGGTTTTGGTGGAGGTTTGTCAGTCCATCGGCTCTTTGCCGTCGACAATGACTCGGTACACGCGCTCAAGATCCTCGAGGGTTGAGAAGTCGATCACGATGCGTCCCTTGCGCTGACCCATCGACACAGCAACCCGGGTATCGAGGTGATCGGAAAGCATTTCCTCGAGCTCAAGCAGGGGAGCAGGACGAACGAGCGTTGGTGGCTTGGTCCCAGTGGCGGTCGAACCTCCGGCTTCGGGCTCGGTCGTACCCCCATGCTCACGGACCCGGTCCTCAACCTCACGAACGGTGAGCTTCTCCGAGACAATCGCCTTCGCCAGTTTCTCTTGGAAGGCCCGATCTGGGGTTCCGAGCAACGCACGGGCATGGCCCGCCGACAACTGTCCTTCGCCCAACAGGCGCTGGATGCTGGTCGGCAGCTGAAGGAGACGCATGGTGTTCGCAACCGCTGAACGGCTCTTGCCAACGCGGGTCGCCACCTGATCCTGGGTGAGCTTGAACTCCTCAATGAGCTGCTGATAGGCCGCCGCTTCCTCGAGGGCGCCCAGATCCTCTCGATGGAGGTTCTCGACCAGGGCCTGTTCAAGCGATCCTTCGTCCTCGGCGGTACGAACGATGGCGGGAATGGTCTGAAGACCAGCGCGCTTGGCTGCACGCCAGCGCCGCTCCCCCGCGATCAGTTCGTAGGAGTCCTCCCCCAGCTCGCGAACGAGAATGGGCTGAAGAACACCGACCGAGCGGATGGATGCCGAAAGGCTGACGAGCGCCTCTTCATCGAAATGGCTTCGTGGCTGGTAGGTATTCGCCACGATTTCCGAAATGGGGAGTTCTCGCAGGATCGCATCGCTGTCCTGAAGACGTTCCGTGGTCGGGATGAGAGATCCGAGACCTTTACCGAGTCCGCTGCGGCGTGCCACCACTGACCTCCTTGGCCAACTTCCGGTAGGCAGTTGCCCCCCGGCTACTTGGATCAAACGTGATGATTGGTTGTCCGAATCCGGGCGCCTCTGAGAGACGCACCGAACGGGGGACGACTTCCCGGCAGACCTTGTCACCGAAATGCTCACGCACGTCAGCCACAACGCCGTCGGAAAGATTGGTGCGGGCGTACATCACGAGCACGATGGCGCTGATCTCTAGCGCCGGATTCAGGCTCTTCTGGATAAGCGCCACGTTCTTAGTGAGCTGCGTCAAGCCCTCGAGGGCGAAGTACTCACACTGAATGGGGACGAGCACCTCGGTGGCTGCGGCCATCGCATTCACCGTGAGGAGACCGAGCGACGGGGGACAGTCGATCAGCACAAAGTCGTAGTCGTCCTTGACGGAATCAATCGCCATTTTGAGGCGCATCTCACGACTGAAGGCCGGAACCAGTTCGATTTCGGCTCCCGCCAAGTCCAGGCTGGCCGGGGCGACAAACAGATTGCGAACCACGGTGCCCTCGATGCAGTCCTCAAGAGGAACGTCATGGAGGATCACGTCGTACATGGAGGACTCAAGCGACCGGATATCGACCCCTAAGCCCGTTGAGGCGTTGCCCTGAGGGTCGAGATCGACCACGAGGGTCCGATAGCCCAACTCAGCGAGACAGGCGCTCAGGTTGATCGAGGTCGTGGTCTTGCCCACGCCGCCCTTTTGATTGGCGACAGCGATGATGCGGGGCAGAGTTCGCTCCGCAGAGATTGGTCGAGCTCCCTCGACGACCGCTTCGGCAGCAGAGATGTTCGGCGGCATCTTCACGCCGTGCTCTCCCCCGTCCGTAGCGCTACCAGTTTCGTCAGATTCCATGCGTCCCAACTCGGATTTGGCGGCACACACCGCAGTCGGAGAGCAACAATCGCTATGCGCGATGAAGCAACTGCCATCCTGCCCGCCCCGGCCCCCCGGGTCAAGGATTGCCCTGACTGCCGCCCCGAATCCCTAGATTCTCCGCCCAGGCGGGTCGGAGCAGGCTGCACTGTTCCACGTGAAACAGCGTCGAGATCTCCCTCGACCACTTCCAGACCTGTTTCACGTGAAACAGCCGGGGTTGGGGAAGGGCCTAGAACAACGGCCGCTTGGCGGGCATCCCCACACGGCGGGGATAGGTCTCAGGGCAAAGGCTGGCCTGTCGGAGCCTTCGCATTCCTGGGACAGGGGAGCCTTCGTCAACCAATCCGAGCGGGGCTAAGCCATCGGCGGACCAGCGTTCGGTCTCTTCCGGGGGTTCGCTCACCACGAGAACGCCATTGATTCGAAGCAAAGGAGCAGCGCATTCGGCCACGGTGGCCGGGGGACCAAACGAGCGGGCGGTGGCGGCATCGGCCTGCCCTCGCCACTGCGGGGACCGTCCGGTGTCCTCGGCGCGGGCCAATTCGGCGACGACTCGACCCTCCCACTTCAACGCCACAATCGCCTCGGCCAACAACGCCACCCTGCGCTCAAGTGAATCAAGCAGAACAACCCTGAGGTCGGGTCGGGCCTCGGCAATCACTAAGCCCGGGACCCCGCCACCCGAGCCCAGGTCGATCAGAAGCGAACCTTCAGCGAGGTCCTCAAGAGCAGCGATGAACCCTTCGGCATGAGACACGTGGTCAAGGACCGGGCCTGGGCCAAGAACACCGAGGCGCCGAGCTCGCTCGAGAACCTCAAGAAGTGGGGGAGAAGGCTGCACCCGGCCATTGTCGCATCCTCGCAAGGGGGTGTCAGGCATGAGCGGGGCCCGGGCTTCACTACGTCTGAAAACAACAATGGCCCCGCACGAGGCGGGGCCATTGGAACAAACCGGGATGATGATCAGGAAGGAATGATCACCACGCGACGACGAGGTTCGTCGCCTTCGGAAATCGTCGATACGCCATCAAGAGCATTGACGGTGTCGTGCACGACCTTGCGGTCGGCCGAGCCCATGGGCTCGAGGGCCTTCTGCACACCCGAGGAGCGGACTTCCTCAGCCACGCCCTGGGTGAAGCGCTCAAGCGCCTCGCGGCGGCGTTGGCGGTAGCCAGCGACATCGAGACGAACTCGGCCAGCGGCGGTGCCAGAAACCTTGCGGTGGATGACCGTGCGAGAAAGTTCCTGAATGGCGGCAAGGGTATTGCCCTTGGGTCCAACCAGGATTCCCAGGTCACGTCCTTCGACGCGAACTTCGCTGGTGTCGTCATCAATCGACACCGCTTCCACGCGGCCTTCGAGGTCAAACGCATCGACGAGGCCATCAAGGAACTCGGTGACGATGCGAGTGTGTTCAGCAAGATCGACATCAACAGTGTCAGTCACGGTGGTGTTTTCCTTCTCGGTGGGCGCAGCCTTCTGAGCGCCACGGCGGCGATCAGGGCGTTTGCCATTGGATGCTGGTGCTGCCGGAGTTTCGTCAGCGGCAGGAGTTGAGGGACGCTGCGACTGCTTGCGCCCGCCACCGTTGCCACTGCCCTTCTTGCGACGATCTCGTCGCTCAACCTTCGGTCGGGGACTGGTCGGGGCGATACGAGCGCGAACCCGAGCCTGACCCTTCATCTTCCCAAACAGACCCCGAGATGGTTCTTCGAGGATTTCAAATTCGGCATCGACTGTGTCGACGCCCAATTGATCAAGTGCCGCATCTTTCGCTTCTTCAACGGTGCGGCCGGTGATTTCCACCCACTCCATGTGGTGCTACCTCTTCTTTTTGCGCACCCGAGGTTGCAACGGCTGCGACGGTGATGCATCGCTGGCGTCGGTCGAGGGGGTCGACGTTGTCGACGCAGCGCGATCAGAACCGGTATCGGTTCCTTTGGAAGAATCGCTGCCCTTGGTATCTCGGGAACTGGTGGTGGTGCGACCGGTGGTCCGGCCGCCCTTGGAGGCGCCAGCTTTGGCTGGTGCCTTCGTCGAGCCCTTCGCAGCGCCACCCTTTGCGCCGGCATTCTTCGCCGGACGTGAGGTCGCGCTGATCGACTTCGACTTTGACTTTTTTGCCTTCGGGGCAGCCTTGGGCTGCACACCGAAACCAAAGAGATGCTTCCAGGACTTGGTGCCATCGGGGGCACTGATGCCATAGATGCTCTTCGAGATGAACGCCTGCTGACCGATTCGGTAGATGTTCGACACCGCGAAGTACAGGACAAGGCCTGCGGGCAGACCAAACGAGATGACCGGCAAAAAGAACGGCATGATCTTCATGATCATCTGTTGCTGGCTATTGGTCTGCGCCCCAGTAGTACGCCCCTGAATCTGGCGCTGCTGGATGAAGCCCGTGATTGCAACGATCACAATCAGAACCAAGAACGGCAGTGCATGCGCAATGCCTTGGTTCATTGCTTTGCTCGCACTCTCCGAAAGATCAAGGCCAAAGGCCTCCATCTGATAGGAGCTTGAGAGATCTTGGTACATCTTCGTCGACGGGTTGATCCAATTGGGATCGAACACGCGTTCGAATGCTGGGGCCTTCGTGGGGGTGGCGCCAGAACCGAACTGGCTCGACACCCACCCAACATCGGCACCGAGGTCACTGGCTCGGCGCGTAAGCCCGCTCAGCACTTGGTACAGCACGAGGAAAACGGGCATCTGCACCAGGAGCGGCAAGCAGCCACCCAAAGGATTGATGCTGTTTTCCTTATAAAACTTCAGAAGTTCTTCGTTGAGCTTCTGCCGATCGTCTTTGTACCGGGTCTGAATCTTCTTCATTTCCGGCTGCAATTGCTGCATGACCATCATCGAGCGCGTGCCCTTGAGGGTCAGCGGCGTCACGATGATCATTACGACCAACGTCAGCAGGATGATGGCAACGGCATAGTTCCCGGTGGCGTCGTAGAAGAACGCCAAAACTGACGCGAAGGCTTTAAAAAACGCTTCAAACGCTTCCATTGACTAAGCGGCCTTCCTATCGGGAACGGGATCCCATCCGGAACCACCCCAAGGATGGCACCGACCCAGTCGTCGAACGGACAACCAGGACCCCCGCACGAACCCATGAACCTCGAGAGCTTCGAGGGCGTAGGACGAACAGGAGGGGACATAACGGCAGGGCGAAACCCTGCCTGCGAACACCCATTGATAGCCGCGCACACCCCTTGCCGTCAGACGCGCAGGAAGAGAACGGCGACGCGCAGGGTCAGTTGCGGGCAAAGAATCGTGATTGTGCTGACAGGCCCCATTCATTGGGGGCTCCCGACAAGCCGGTCGAGGCAGCTGTCGACGTCTCGCAAGAAGACGTCGCGCTCAGCGGCCGCTGCGCTGGGCTGAATTGCAAAAAGCCAAGCGCCAGAGGGGAAACGGCTCGGATCCTGGGCTCGAACCTCGCTCAGATACGCACGGACCTGGCGGCGCAAGCGATTGCGAACCACCGCAGTTCCGACGTTGCGGGACACTGCGAACGCGACACGCGGCGGCTCGTCGCCGCTCAGTGAAGATGGAGCCAACATGGTCACCGCCACGGTGCCACTACGGACCCGACGGCCGCGGCGCCGCAGTTCTTGGAACGTGCGGCGGTCACGAACTCGCCAGATCAGGCCGACAGACGTCGACGGCCCTTGAGCCGGCGCGACCGCAGAACATTGCGTCCGGCGCGTGTGGACATGCGGGAACGGAAGCCATGCTTCTTCGCCCGGCGGCGGTTATTGGGCTGGAACGTACGCTTCACGAGGGGCCTCCGCGATCTACTGAACCCAGAAGGGGTCCACAGATCGTTGCTTCATAGACAACGGTTGTGGTGTGGAAACGGGCCCGGCCTGACGCGTGCGCAAGGAGCCCGACACCTGTTCGGGGGACAACGCTAGAGCGTGGAGGCCTGATGCGGCAACACCGGCGAGGTGCTACGGTCCCACGCCCGTCCACAGGGCCTCGATACCGGCGCTCTTGAGCGGGGCATACCTGTGCAGAACAGTGGCGGACCACTCCGTGTGGACAGACGTCGGGTTTTCCACAAGTGTGGACGTTGTTGTGGAACCAAACCCAGTGTCAGGGGCCGTCGTGCAGGTGGACCAAGCCGAACAGTTGTGGATGAAGTGCACGGTGGCGCTGCGCGAGCAAGTGTCCGAGGCCGTGTGGCTCACAACGTTTTCGATGGTGACTCCTCTTGATCTTCAGGGCACAGCTCTTTCTGTTGCGGTCCCAAGTTCTGTCGTAAAAGAACGGATCGAGACCCGCTACTTAACCCTGGTAAATGGCGCCTTGGCCGATATAGGACAAAGCGGGGTCCGCCTCTCCATCGAAGTTCAAACCGACGTTGCTCCGGCTTCCTCGAACTTCTCCCCAGCCCCGTCCACAGGTTTTTCTGGAGATGTCCCCAGCGACACACAGAATCTGTTGACAACTCCGTCAGATCTGGGGACAACAGCTGCCCCCGAGCAGGAACTGGGTCTGCCGGTCAATCCTCGATACACCTTCGATGCCTTCGTTACCGGCACCTCAAATCGATTCGCTCATGCCGCTGCGCTGAGCGTGGCCGAGACCCCGGCCAAGTCCTACAACCCACTCTTTATCTATGGCGACGCGGGGCTCGGCAAAACCCACCTTCTGCAGGCCATTGCCAATTACGTCCGCGAGATCTACCCCGGCCATCAGGTTCGCTACGTCTCCACCGAACAGTTCCTGAATCAATACGTGGATGCGATCCGCCAGAACACGATGCCGGAGTTCAAAAAGCGCTACAGAGAAATCGACGTGCTTCTTCTCGATGACATCCAAATCATCGAGGGCAAAGAAGGCCTCCAGGAAGAGCTCTTCCACACCTTTGAATCCCTCTATCAGGCCAATGCCCAGATTGTGCTTTCTTCCGATCGCCCGCCTGATGCCATTTCTACCCTCGAAGACCGCCTGCGAAGCCGCTTCAAAATGGGTCTCATCACCGAGATCAACCCCCCGGAACTCGAGACCCGTCTCGCGATTCTTCGCAAGAAGGCCGAGCGCGAACCCATAGCTCCTCCCGCAGATGTCCTTGAATTCATTGCCTCGAATATCACCAACAACATCCGTGAACTCGAAGGCGCCCTCATCCGGGTCTGCGCGTTCGCCAGCCTCACCGGCAATCCGCTCACCGTGGAATTGGCCGAAGGTGTCCTTAGCGACATCCTCACCAACACCCAACCTCGTCCAATTACCCCGGCGCTCATTCTCGAGAAGACCTCAGAAATGTTTGATTTCACGATCGATGAGATCCGAGGCCAAAGCCGTCGTCGCCCACTCGTGACCGCTCGCCAGATCGGCATGTACGTCATGCGAGAGATGACTGACCTCAGCTATCCGGCCATTGCTCGCGAGTTCGGCGGCCGAGACCACACCACAGTCATTCATGCCGTCGAGAAAATCAGCGGTCTGATGAAAGAGCGCCGCCAGATTTACGACCAGGTCACTGAACTCACGCAGCGAATCAGGAACAGTTGACGCCCGTGACCCTCAACCACCACTTGACCCGAACGTCCGCGCGCAGTTTCGAACGCTCGCGCGGTGGACAACCCGGTGGACCAAGGCGCGCGCGGTACTGCATGAAAAGTGGACGACCAGTAGGTGATCCCCCGCGCTGTCACTCCCACCGTTCAGACTGTGGATCACTGTGGATGACGCAGGGACAACAAAACTGCCATCACGCTGGGTTTATGGCTGTTTGTCCACAATCCACAGCTCTTATTACAACTACTACCAATTTCTCATTCTTTTTTACAACTACAACAAGCACCACCGTCTGTCAGGAAAGTGAGCCGACGTGAAGTTCCGATGTGAGCGAGATCCACTCGTCGAAGCCATCTCCGTAGCGTCTCGTGGTGTCACCACGCGCAGCTCTGGGCGTCAAGCCCTCATGGGCCTCAACCTTGTTTTGGTTGGCGATCAACTTCAGGTCACCGGAAGTGACCTCGATCTCACGATCATCGCAACGGCATCTGTTTCTGGTTCCCGTGATGGAACTGTTCTCGTTCCTTCAAAGCTCCTCACCGAGATTGTTCGCAACCTTCCCGAAGGTGCGGTCACGTTTGAAGCCGACGACAACGAAGTCCGAATTGGTTCTGGCCGTTCACAGTTCGCCGTGAAAACCATCGCAGTCGACTATCCGCCAATGCCAGAAGCCCCCGAATCTGCCGTCACGATCGACGCAGCTCTTCTACGTGATGCCATCTCGCAGGTCGTTTCTGCTGCAAGCACCGACGAGTCCCGGAAGTTTGAGCTCACTGGTGTTTCGATCGCTGCGCATGGCACCGGCATCCGGTTGGTTGCTACCGATACGTATCGCCTAGCGATTCGTGATCTTCCAGGCACGTCGATTCTCACCGAAGGACAAAAAGTCCTTGTCCCTTCATCGGCACTGAAAGAACTCAACCGACTTCTTACAACTGTCGAGAACGTCACGATCCGACTTGCTGAACGACATGTCTCGTTTGAAGTCGATGGCGTCCGCCTGGTGAGCCAACTTCTCGACGGAAGTTTCCCGGACTACGAGAATCTTCTTCCGAAGTCCGCTGATTCACATCCGAACCGACTCACGATTGAACGCGAAACGTTTCTTGAAGCGCTCAAGCGCGTTGGTTTGCTGTCGAAGGAAAACACCAAGATTCGTCTCGACATCAAGAACGATTCTGTGGAACTCATTGCGGAAAGTTTCGATGTTGGTAAGGCCGACGAAGTCATTGATGCTCGTCACGTGGGTGAAGAACTCGAGATTTCGTTTAATCCCGAATATCTGCGCGCGGGTATCGAAGCTGCTCCTTCCGATGAAATCACGATCGAAATCGCCCGGCCGACAAGCCCGGTCCTCATTCGCGGCAACGAGACCGACGATTTCCTGTATCTGTTGATGCCGATCCGCAACTGACGTGCGTCTCGCTCGTCTCTGGCTCACCGACTTCCGGTCCTACGCCAGCGCGGATATTGCTTTTGCACCAGGGCTCACCGCTCTTCTTGGCCAAAACGGCG
>JBIIGP010000229.1:0-3586 GCA_044236415.1 Acidimicrobiales bacterium
TCATGAACAGCAACCCGTTTGCAGGATCGCAAGAAAGTCTTCCGCTGTTCGTCTACCGCAATATTCGTAAGCCAGACATCGCTGCCGTGCAGCGTGGTTTTGCGGGCGCGCTCGTTCTCATGCTCATCGTGTTGGCGCTGTTCGCGATTGCTCGATTCATCGGTCGCGATCGAACGAAACGAAAGAGCCGTGCGACAAAACCCCAAAACGCAGTTGCCGCGCCAGCAAAGAAACAACCACTGAAGGGTGGAGACAATGACTGACGTCGATCTTGAGGTTGAAAGCGACCTCGAAGAGAATCTCACTGAAGAAGATCGCAACGAAGCCGCGAATGTTTTCGCGAAAAAGGTTGAGATCATTGGTGGGCCACCAGCTGGTCCCGCAACTCTTGAAGCGAAAGACGCGTGTGCGTGGTTCGGTGATCGTCTTGTTCTCGAAGGCGTTGATCTCGTCATGCCTAAGGGCAAGGTCACTGCGCTCATCGGGCCCTCGGGTTGCGGTAAGTCCACCTTTCTTCGTCTTCTGAACCGGATGCACGAACTCATCCCTGGAGCAGCCCTCGACGGCGAGATTCTCCTTGACGGTGACGACATCTATGCGACTGGAACGCGAGCTCAGCAGGTGCGAATGCGCATCGGCATGGTCTTTCAGAAACCAAATCCGTTCCCAGCGATGACGATCCGAGAGAACGTACTTGCCGCTCTCAAACTTGCTCGTTTGAAATGCGACGACAAGGACACCCTTGTTGAGCAGTCGCTTCTGCGCGCTGGTCTCTGGAAGGAAGTTCGTGACCGGCTTGATAGCCCAGGTGGTGCGCTCTCCGGTGGTCAGCAGCAGCGTCTGTGTATCGCGCGTTCACTCGCAGTGCACCCCAATGTGCTGCTGATGGATGAACCATGCTCGGCTCTTGATCCGACCTCCACGCGTCGCGTCGAAGAAACAATCGATGAACTCCGTGGCGAAGTCACTGTTGTGATCGTGACGCACAACATGCAGCAGGCCCAGCGAGTCTCCGATCTTTGCGCCTTCTTTTTGGCCGCTGAGAATCAGCCGGGGATTGTTGTCGAACAAGGCCCCACCGATGTCATGTTCTCAACACCCACAGATCCTCGAACACTCGACTACGTCCAAGGGCGGTTTGGCTGATGTTCACGGTGCAACGTTCGTATCGACGATTCCGCCAAGTTGCTGCGGCAATTGCGCTTGCCTTCTTGGCACTCGTGATGTCAGCCGACATCGGTGCTGCGGCTCCGGCGCGTGTGAATGGCCAAGGCTCGTCGTATGTCGCCCTTGCCATGCAGCAATGGGTTGCAGATGCGCAGACCACTGGCTTGCAGGTGAATTACCTACCGACAGGTTCACCGCAAGGATTGACCTCTTACGGACAATCTCTTGCCGATTTCGCCGGCACCGAAGCGGAATTCTCGGCGTTGTCGTCACCTGGTTCTGGCGACAGTCGCGGCTATCAGTACGTACCCAGCGTCGCGGGTGCTGTTGCGGTGATGTACAACGTGCAAGACACAGCGGGCCGAAAAATTGACTACCTGCACTTGTCTCGGCGAACCGTTGCGCGCATGTTCATGGGTGACATCACCCGATGGAATGACCCTGCAATTTCGGCCGATAACCGCGGCTTGGTGCTCCCTGACCAGCCGATCACAATCGTGTACCGCGGCGGACAATCGGGAACGACTGGTCTGTTCTACGACTTTGTTGCCAACGTCGCCCCAGACCTTTTTGGCCCTTGGGCCGCTCGCAATCGTTTCCCCACGAGTGTGCGAATCATTCAGCTCGACAGCTCGCCTGGTTTTGTGCCGAAGTCGCAGGCGTTCCAAGGTTCGGATCAGATCGCACAGTTCATTGCCAGTGGACAAGGTCTTTGGAGTGTCGGGTACGACGAATTTGGGTACTCCAAGGTGTACAACGCTCCGTCGGCATGGATTGAAAACGCTGCGGGGGAGTGGATTCTGCCGTACGCGGAAAACATTTCGGCTGCACTTGAGGACGCAAGGCTGCGACCAGATCTGAGTCAGGAACTTTCGGGCGTCTACAACTCGGGAAATCCAAAGGCCTATCCGATTTCGGCTTATAGCTACATCGTGACCCAGTGCGTTCCATCGCCTGATCGACCTACCTGTAAAGGTCCCTATTCAAATCCCGGCGTGACCGAAACGCTTGCGTTGTGGCTTCGTTACATCGCGTGTGATGGTCAAGTGAATATGGCGAAGATTGGCTATTCGCCGTTACCCCCCAACCTTTCGCAAGAGGTTGCGAATTCAATTTCTCGCCTCACCGGTCAACCCGCCGAACAATTGAGTGCTGCGAATTGCGCGAATCCGCGATTCTCTGGGTCGGTTGGTGAAGGTGGCGGAAGCCCGCCTGATCCGTTGGCAGGGATCACGTCAATCGGTGATGTTGCCGGTGGCATTGGCGCGACAACAACAGACGCAACCGGCGCAGGCGCTGCGGGCGCCGCAGGCGCAACAAAGTCGGCCGGCGGCGGAAGCACCGACTGGCGTAAAGCGACGCCAGTTGCTTACTCCGGACCATCGATTCCAACCTCGAACTCTCTGGCGTTGGTGTTGCTGCTCTTTGTGATGGTGATCCCACTCGGCTTCGGCATATTCCGATCTCGCAAAAAGTCCGGTGTGTAGTCACGAGTTTTGTCTGATTCATGTTTCCCAAGGTTGACGCGAACTTCACCGGAAGTTTGGTCGCCGCAAGGGAACCGTTCACTTCTGCATGTCAATAATCACATCGTGGGCTGGATGCCCAACGCGGAAAGTCGTCTCAAAAGCGACTCCGTTTCCACGAAAGGACCCGAAAACTGTGAAGAGTCCCTTGTTCAAACGAAGCCTTCTCGTAGGTGGAGCACTCGCAACTCTCGCTGCGAGTCTTATCTCAACAACTACCGGCGCATCGGCAACGGTCACTCCGCAGACCGCTGGTGTTGTTCTCGCCGCCGGTGGTTCTGATACGACCGAAAAGGTCATGGATGCGATCATGGCTCAGGCGAATGCAAGCGCTGGCGAAACATGGGTGAACCTCCCGTCGTTCCCCACCACCGCTACTCAGGTTCCGGGCGATCTCAACTGCCCAACGATGAACTGGCAGCCAAATGGTGTGACGCCAGTCGCCCCCGATCGCACGGTTCCCGCAGGTTCAGGCAACGGTCGTTCGATGTTGCAAACACTGATTACCGACAACAACTCCTACGGCACGCCGTTGCGACCGGTGAAGGGTTGTTTGGACATTGCTCGTTCGTCGTCTTTCAGCTCCTCGTCGCCGGCTGTCGGCACGGGTGAGTACTACGCCTTTGCCCTTGACGCAGTTTCGTGGGCAACTGGCAGTCTCTCGGCTCCGGCGGCGCTTTCCAAGGCTGATCTCGTCAAGATCTACAACTGCACCTACACCGACTGGTCGCAGGTCCCCGGCGGTTCAGCGGGTCCCATCCAGCGCTACCTCCCACAATCTGGCTCGGGCACCTATCAATTCTTCCTCTCCGATGTTCTCGGTTCCTCGAGCTTTAACTTCGGAACTCCGTCGGCAAGTTGCCCAGCCCCGATCAGCGTGGATGTCTCAAGTA
>JBIIGP010000023.1:0-13488 GCA_044236415.1 Acidimicrobiales bacterium
ATCAATGACCGGATACGTGAAGAGCATCGGCATCGATTCTGACGTCATCGAGGCACTTGCGTCAGTACTTCTTGATTGACGCTCGCTCGAGAAAGCGCCGTTAGCGACGCTTGCGAGTGACGACAACTACTGCGACAAGCGCAGCAACTGCTGCAACGATTGCAATTGCCAACTTCGACCGGCCGTTGTCAGTCGATTGCACGACTGGAGCTTTGTTCCAGTCAGCGAGATCTGACGGTGCACGAGGTGCAGTGTCGATGAAGATTTCTTCGCCAGCGGTGTCGACAATCACTTCGTCGAGTTCGGCACGAACTTCAACGAGAGCGTCGCGCGTGGAAACGATGACGTCGTCGCCAGCGGGCGTGATGGCGATATCGGTGTCGGCGGTGTGCACGATGGTGTCGCCAGCCGGGGTGACTTCGATATCGATGCCCTCGGGAAGAACCGTTACCTCTGACATTGCATCAAGGAACGCGTCGACTGGTGCTGGTCGGTCTGCGGCGGGGGCAGGACGGTTCCGAGTCTTTTGAGGGTCATACGCCATGAGTTCCTCCGGAGGTTTCGATGGATGCCTTCTCCGCGGAAGCGGAAACGGCCGCACCAGACCGTGCCATCTCAGGCACGACCGCATCAAGCAGGTTGTCGAATTCCTGGGCTGCGTCGCTTGCACCCTGGCGAGTGCCGAGTCCATGGATGGGCAGTGACTGCGCTGATGCTTCGGCCACAGCGGCGCGCATGTGAACAGGCGCGAAGACTTGATCGCCGTACTGCTCGAGCAGCATCGTATGCCAGTAGTGGGCATCGCGAGTGCGACCGAGGCGGTTGACGGCAACGCCAGCGACCTCGGGACGGCCACCGCGACGCGCAGCAATACGCGAGATGGTGAGTTGCACGTTTGCGACACCATCTGACGCCCACGCACCCGGTTCAGTAACGATGAGCGCTCGATCTGCGGCGAAAAGTCCGTTGATAGTGAGAAGACCCAACGAAGGCGGGCAGTCGATCACGACCAGGTCGTAGTCATGACCTTCAAGCGCGAGCTGCAAACGGTCTTGTGCTCCAACTGGATCGTTGGCGAGTTGCGGCTCACGAGACGAAAGTGCTGGGGTGCTGGCGAGCACATCAGGAGCCCGACCGCCTTCGAGCACCCACGCGGTGGGCACTGCGAGCGAACCAGCTGATCCTGGGCGATCGGATTCAAGAGCGATGTCGACGGTGGTGGCGGCATCCCAGATTCCGAGGCCAGCAGTGGCATTGGCCTGTGGATCGAGGTCGACCACAAGCACTCTTTTGCCCCGGTTAGCGGCAGCTGAAGCAAGGCCCAAAGTGACAGTGGTTTTACCCACTCCACCCTTTTGGTTTACAACGGCGACGATCGGCATGGCCCAACGCTACGCGGCGAGGATCCCGTTTCCAGCGATACCGGGGCCAAAAAGGCTGCTTGCGACGGAATAACAACGGTCGAATCGGTGCTGAGAGGGTGCATGACCATCACTGAAGGCCAAACCGTCCCCGAGTTCTCGCTCCCCGATCAGGACGGCACCACCGTCACATCAGCTCAACTCCGTGGAGGATGGGCCGTCGTCTACTTCTACCCAAAGGACGACACACCGGGCTGCACGGCAGAGTCATGTTCGTTCCGCGACAACTTTGAGGCCTTCACCGATGCAGGAGCGAAGGTGATCGGCATTAGTTCCGATTCGGTGGAATCGCATAAGGCGTTCGCACAGAAGCACAACCTCCCGTTCACACTGTTAGCTGACACAGACAGCGCCGTGCGCAAGCAGTTCGGCGTGAGTAAGACACTTGGCTTGTTGCCAGGACGGGTCACCTATGTGATCGATCCCGACGGCATCGTGCGCAAAGTGTTCTCTTCACAGTTCAAACCCAAGAAGCACATCGACGAGGCGCTTGCGGTAATCAATAAATCCTAAGTCGAAGATATTCAGAGATCACTAGTCGAAGATTTCGAATACCGCGTCGGATCGTCCACGGCAGCGTCAGCGAAGCCGCGGGCTCTCAGCAAGCATGCGTCGCAATGACCACAGGCCCCACCGTCGGCAACTGGGTCGTAACACGACATCGTGGCGCCATAGTTCACCCCTAGTGAGAGACCGAGTTGAATGATCTCCGCCTTCGTGAGATCGATCAACGGCGTACGGATGCGCAAGCGCCCGCCCTCGACCCCTTCTCGGGTTGCGAGGTTGGCCATGACTTCAAACGCCTCGATGAACTCGGGTCGACAATCGGGGTAGCCCGAGTAATCCACCGCATTCACTCCGATGAATACGTCGTGTGCGCCGCGGGTTTCAGCGACCGCGGTAGCGAAACTCAAGAAGATCGTGTTTCGTGCTGGCACATAGGTGATCGGAACCGAATCAGCCGAGAGGTCGTCAACCGATTCGTGCTTCGGAACTTCAAGTGACTCATCGACCAACGCAGAACCACCAAAAGCAGCAAGATCGATATCGGCGATGAGATGCTCAACGCCCGTAGCGCGCGCTATCGCCGCAGCACATTCGAGTTCACCGGTGTGACGCTGCCCGTAACGGAAACTCAAGGCAATCGGCGTGAAGCCTTCGTTTTTCGCAATCGCCAAACATGTCGTGGAATCAAGGCCACCCGACAAAAGCACGATCGCGTTCGGGTGACTCACAGAACGCCGTCCCACACCAAGCGTTCCCGAGACATTGGATCAGACAGCAACTCTCGTTCGACATCAAAACGTTGCGTTGGTCGTGTCTGCGCATTCCATGCCGGCCAACCGGGATCACCGTTACGAGCGAACGACAGCCACGCGTCCTGCATCGCGACAGAGAGTTCTCGCAGATCGTCACCTACAGGACCCCCTAGGAAAAGTTCCGCTCCTTGATTGCCGAGTACACCGAAGACAAACGGAATCTCAAGTGCGTGACACGACTTCACCACTCCCCCGAACGCTGGTGTGGCCCACGTGAAGAGGTACTGCCACGTCGGAGTCGACGCAGTCGCTCGCGCTTCTACAAGGCGAATCGCAGGAATGCGGAATGTCGCATCGGTAAGCACGGCATTCCAAAGATCATCAGGCGACGCGTCGGGACGATCGACTGCATAGGCGTCTCGCACTGGATGTCCCGAACCAAAGATGCGTTCCAACCGTTGAAGCAGTTTCGGGTCATCGAGACCACCAGGACTCATGAGCGCAAACAGATTCCACTCATCAAGATTTGTGCCGGTCATGAACGGAACATCGGCTGCATCGCCATTGGCAACAGCCACAAGCGGATTCGTTGGCAAAAACTCGCCATCAACAACAGGCTGAAATGCCATCGCCAATGCAATACCCGTCGGTCCACCAAGCCCTGAAGGATCGTCGTACAACTTTGCTTCAACTTTTGTCGCCGCTTTCGCGATGTCATCGGCCGATGCACTCAACAATCCATCGAGGCCTGAAACTCCGAGCTTTTCCATGAACTGTTCGGTCATGGCAGCACCCATCGCTGGGGTAAACGTGTTGTGTGCTGCGCCACTTTGCGCAATTGCTTTGTGAAAAAGTCCACGAGCCGAGGGAATCGCAAGAAGCGTTGACACACTCATGGCGCCAGCTGACTCACCGAAGATCGTCACGTTGTTTGGGTCGCCACCGAACACGGCGATGTTGTCGTGCACCCATGCAAGGGCAGCCGCCTGATCAAGCAGCCCGTTCACTCCACTCGAGCGATAACGCTCATCGAGATCTCCGAGCCACAGAAAACCGAGCGCACCAAGTCGATAATTCAGCGTGACAACCACAACGTCACCACGAGTTGCCAAGGTTGCGCCGTCATACCAAGGAGTGGACGACGAACCATTGATGAAACCTCCACCGTGGATCCAGACCATGACTGGACGGGAAGCGTCGTCACACCCGGGTGTGAACACGTTGAGGAACAAACAGTCTTCGCTTGACGAATCTGCTGCATCGCCAAGAAATGCCGTTATGCCGCCCGACTCCTGAACTGACATCGGCCCAAACATCGAGGCGTCACGAACGCCGTCCCACGACGCGGGCGGAGCCGGGGCTAGGAAGCGACGTTCACCGACCGGCGGCGCAGCGTAGGGAATACCCCGGAACTGAACGATGCCGTCCTTCTCGATGCCCTGAAGGGCGCCTTGGGCGACCGTGACTGTCGTGGAACTCATGGGGACTCCCTGTCCAAGTGATCGGCGCAACGCTACCGGCCTTGTCCGTTCCGTGGCCCTCGTCCGGTGAGGGAAACCAAGCGGCCGACCCCTAACGTTGGACCTTGTGACACCGCGACGCCGAGCCCTTCGATTTCTCCTGCCCCTTAGCCTCATTGCCGCCTTTGTGGTCGTCCTGAAAAGCGGACGCCCACAGAGCGATTCAACGGGGCCGGTCCAAAACGGTCGCCGAAGCGCTCGCAACTTCCGTCTTGCACTACTCGGCGCAAAGACCGGTGGGTCCTATGCCCGACATCGCGCCCGCCGGGTTTTTGCCGACGCCGGGAAACGTCGCGAACTGGACCTTGCGTTTGAGATGCAAACCACGCAACAGGTCACCGAAGCGCTCGGGCAGATGAAGGGCGCGCTCATGAAGGTCGGCCAAATGGCCAGTTACATCGACCAAGGCCTTCCCGAACATGTGCGTGGCGCTCTTGCCGACCTTCAGCAGAATGCCCCGCCGATGAGCGCGGAACTCGCGGCGCAAGTCATTCGCGAAGAGTTCGGCAAACATCCGGACGATCTTTTTGAAACATGGGATCCGATGCCGATCGCTTCGGCATCAATCGGTCAAGTGCATCGTGCACTCACCCGTGAAGGCCAAGCTGTCGCCGTCAAGGTCCAGTACCCCGGCGTTGCTGAAGCTGTTGGTTCCGATCTCAACAATGCTGGATTCATCTTCGCTGGTCTCGGGGTCCTATTCCCTGGACTCGACCATAAAGCGCTCGTCGCTGAACTGCGCGAGCGAGTTGTCGAGGAACTTGATTACGAAATCGAAGCCGCCAACCAACGAGCCTTTGCGAATTACTACGAAGGCCATCCGACAATTCACATTCCGCATGTGATTGACGACTACTCAAGTCGACGCGTCCTTACTACCGAGCTCTCCGACGGAGTCCGATGGGACGAACTTCTGACATGGAGCCAGGAAGAGAAGGATCTCGCCGCCGAAACTCTCTATCGCTTCGCCTTTGGCGGTTTGTATCGACTTGCCGCATTTAACGGCGACCCCCATCCAGGCAATTACTTGTTTCACCCAGGTGGACGAGTCACATTTCTCGACTTCGGCCTCGTGAAGTATTTCACCGCTGAAGAACTCGATGAATTTGGCGAAATGATCCAACACATGGTGATTGATCATGACGCCGCTGCATTTCGCGCAACCGTCGAACGTCTCGGGCTTCTTCCCGCAGGCCTTGACGTCACCGATGCCGATGTCATCGACTACCTCGGACACTTCTATGAATTCGTTGCTGTCGAGGGCGACTTCACCATCACCCCCGAGTACGCATCAGAGACGGTGCGCCGATTCTTCGACACCAGTGGCCCCTACGCCATCA
The DNA here is from genome assembly GCA_044236415.1 of Acidimicrobiales bacterium. GTDB lineage: Bacteria > Actinomycetota > Acidimicrobiia > Acidimicrobiales > Acidimicrobilacustridaceae > Acidimicrobilacustris. The sequence continues at coordinate 5,541 of JBIIGP010000023.1, forward strand.
TGCAGAAGGCGGCCAACCTTCCAGGAAGTTTCGTCATCATTCAGCGCATCAGCTTGGGCCTCTACGCGATCCTTGGCGAACTCCATGCGACGGGCGACTGGCGCAAGATCGCCGAGGAGCTTTGGCCCTTTGTGGATGGTCCCCCGTCAACCCCGATGGCCCACCGGATTGAAGAATGGCGACGCGATCGCCACCCCAATGCCAAGGGTGCGATGCTGTCCCGGTGAAAGATTCAGAATCCACATCCCTGACAAGCGCCCACGATCAATGGGTGGACCGGGATGCAGCTGTGGTGTGGCATGGCTTCACCCAAATGTCGACCTACGCGCAGAATCGGCCGATCATCGTCGACTACGCCGAAGGGCGAGAACTCATCGACGTCGACGGTTCGCGGTACCTCGACGCGATCTCCTCGCTTTGGGTCACGACACTCGGACACCGAGTACCAGAGCTTGATGCAGCAGCGAGAGAACAACTTGATCGCGTTGCGCACACAACCATGCTCGGCAACGGCAACCGAATCACCGTCGAACTCGCGGAAGCTCTTGCACCTCGAGTACCCGTGAGCGAACCGCATTTCCTGTTCGCCTCAGATGGCGCAGCTGCCGTAGAACAAGCAATCAAGATCGCGTTTCAGTATTGGACGAATCAGGGAATTGCCGAGCGAACCCGCTACCTCACACTCGGCGGGGCCTACCACGGTGACACGATCGGAGCGATCTCCATTGGGGCTGGCGGATTCGGCACCGACGTCTTTGATCCACTCCGATTCGACGTACTGCGCGCCCCTGGCTACGACGATGCAGGTTGGGCAGATACCGCAGTCGCCATGATCAGCGCTCACGCCCATGAACTTGCTGCCGTCGTCATCGAACCACTCGTCCAAGGCGCTGCTGGCATGTGGATTACCGACCCGGAATCTGTTGAACGAGTTGGCGATGCCTGCAGAGAACACGACGTCTTGCTCATTGTCGACGAAGTCGCAACCGGTTTCGGCCGAACCGGAACGCTGTTCGCCACAGAACAGTGTCGAGTGCGTCCCGACATCATGTGCATCGGAAAGGGACTGACCGGCGGTTATCTCGCAATGGCAGCAACCGTCGCGTCACGACGCATCTACGACGCATTCCTCGGTCCCGACCTCAGCGAAATGACGCTGTATCACGGTCATTCTTTCTCTGGAAACCCCCTCGCGGCAGCGGTCGCGCTTCGTCACCTTCAATTGTTTGAAGAACTCGATGTTCTCGCCAACGTCCGCGAGCGAGCTACTCAACTTCACGAACGACTTGAAGTACTCGCCAAAGGCAACTGCGCGATCAAAGAGATCCGCCAACATGGGCTCATGGTCGGAGTGGAACTCGCGCCACCTCAAGATGATCTGCGTTGGGGTCGACGAGTGTGCGCCGCATCAGTGAACCGCGGCGTGCTTTTACGACCTCTCGGCGACGTCGTGGTCCTCATGCCCATCCTCACATCAACCTCCGAAGAGATCGACCGCATCGTCGACGTGTTGGACGCATCGATCGAAGAGGTTTGCGCTTCGTGAGCGAACGTCATTCCGCCAATTGGCCCGAGTGGTTCGAATCGCAAGAGACCGAGATCAGGGAAAGTGGTCGATGGCGCGCTCCGCGATCGTTTGACGCTCACGGAGCTGTCGGCGAGCTTGAAGGTCGCACAGTCGTCTCGTTCGCGTCGAATGATTACCTGGGGCTCACGGCACATCCCGTCGTGCAAGCAGCCGCCATTGAGGCAACTACGCGTTGGGGTTCTGGGTCGGGGGCATCACGTCTCGTTGTCGGGTCGCGTCCGATCCACCATGAACTCGAAGACGCGATTGCACAATGGCGCGGCGCCGACGCCGCTGTTCTCTTCCCCACTGGGTTCGCCGCCAACCTCGGATTGCTTGCAACTCTGGGTGGCACCGGCGTCGTGATCCACTCAGATGAACTGAATCACGCGTCAATCATTGATGGCTGTCGCATGGCCCGTGCAAATGGCGCTGCCGTGCACCGGTACAGACATCTCGATCTCGACCATCTCGCAACCAACCTTGCTGCAAACGCCGGAGCACGTCAGGTTGTCGTCACTGACACCGTGTTCTCAATGGACGGCGATATCGCCCCCATCGACGAACTCGCGTCACTGTGCGCACAACACGATGCCCTTCTTGTTGTCGATGAAGCCCACGCAGTCCTCGAGCCTCCGCCCGAGCCACTCGTCAACGGGGCAATCGTTGTGCAGGTTGGAACCCTGTCGAAAACTCTTGGGGCGCTTGGCGGGTTCGTTGCCGGTCCCCGCTCACTCATCGACCTCCTCGTGAACCGAGCACGCACCTACATCTTCACCACTGCCCCCAGCCCCGCTGATTCGGCAGCAGCACTCGCCGCAATCAGGGTTGTGCAATCGGAGGAAGGCGCTGCTCTTCAGCAACGATTGCGTCAACACATTGCGCGCGTCGCTCCTGGACACCCATCGCCGATCATTCCGGTGATCTTGGGCGATGAAGGTTCGGCGCTGGCGGCCTCGCAACGACTACTTGAACTCGGCCTTCTTGTGCCTGCTATCCGACCTCCCACCGTCGCCGTGGGATCAAGCCGACTCCGCATTGCACTTTCCGCGGCCCATACTGATGATCAGATCGCTGCACTTGTTGATGCCCTGCGTATGTTGGAGACGGACGGTGGACAATGACATTTGATGGACTGCGACCACAGAGACTTGTCGTGGTTGTCGGCACTGGGACCGAGGTCGGCAAGACCTACGTGACCGCCCGCCTCTTGCGCGATCTTCGTTCCAAAGGCATCGATGTCGCCGCACGAAAGCCCGCCCAGTCATTTGGTCCTGAGGACCAATTCACCGACGCCCACTTTCTTGCCGACGCTTCCGGCGAATCTCCAAACGATGTGTGTCCACGTCACCGCTGGTATCCGATCCCTATGGCACCGCCGATGGCTGCCGATGCACTCGCCCGTCCGCAGTTCTCTGTCGAAGACCTTGCCTCAGAAATTCAGTGGCCACTTCCCGCCCCTACTGTCGCGTTCGTCGAATCTGCTGGAGGAGTTCGTTCACCGCTCGCTGCGGATGGCGATTCGATCAGCCTCATCGAGATTCTCCAGCCCGACATCGTGTTGCTCATCGCCGATGCGGGACTCGGGACAATCAATCAGATCATTCTGAGCCTTGAAGCCATCAATAGCGGCGCTCATGTTGCGACACCCGTCGTGGTGCTCAATCGCTTCGACCCTGCCGACGATCTCCATAAGCGGAATCGCGATTGGCTGACTGAGCATCTTGAAGTCGATGTTCTTTCAAGCGTTCCTGCCGTTCTGGCAAAGATCTCGCCCCGCTAGGCCCCACTTCTTTCGCAATCCACCACAGAGTGCGTGCCCGATAAGGCGCGCTCCGCCGGCCACCGATACGGTCACTCGGTCAAGTATCGGTCAATGTGAGCGAGGAGGCGAGGCGATGATCAAGTCAAGAGAACGACCAGTCCCCGCTTCGACCGATATCACCCTCACCGAAGCCGCCGAACTTCTCGGCGTTCATTACATGACGGCGTACAAGTACGTTCGCACGGGAAGACTTGCCGCCACCAAGGTTGGAGGAGGCTGGCGAATTTCGAGCGACGCTCTCAAGGAATTCCAGTCCGCTCCCATCACGCGCACTTCCGGCGAGCGCGTCGATTGGTCGGCGCGGCTTCGAGATCGCTTGACCGCGGGCGATGAAGCGGGATCTTGGAATGTGATTGAGGCATCGATGGCTTCGGGACTCGCGCCTACGTCGGTGTACCTCGACGTCCTCGCACCGGCACTCGCCGCCATCGGAGCCGCATGGGCCATCGGCGAGGTTTCAATCGCCGAGGAACACCGAGCAACTGCCGTAACAAATCGCCTCATCGGGCGTTTAGGTCCGCAGTTCAGTCGCCCAGGCCAAACACGCGGCACCATCGTCATTGGCGCTGTGGCCGGCGACCAACACGCAGTACCGATCGCAATGGCTGCTGACCTTCTCCGTGGACGTGGATTTACAGTGATCGACCTCGGCGCCAACACCCCAGTCGAAACATTCGTCGACGCTGCAAACACTGCAGATCGACTTCTCGCTGTCGGAATCAGCTCAAGTACTGCAGGCGTTGATGACAACGTGATCGCAACTGCAGATGCTCTTCGAGATCAGGTCGGCTGCCCCATCGTGATTGGCGGACACGGCATCGAAGATGAAGCACGCCGTGCCCATGCCGACGCGATCACGAGTTCAGCCAATGACATGCTCGAGGCGTTCGACCGCATCGCACAAGAAGCAGTCAAGAAGTAACTGATCAGGTCGGAGCCGGAGTCACTGCGGGCCGGCCAGAAAGAACTTCAACAATGTTCTCGCAGCACAGTCGGACCATATCCCCACGAGCCAGCGTCGATGCCGAGCCAAGATGCGGGGCCAGCACAACATTGTCGAGAGTCAGCAGGCCGTCGGTGATCTTCGGCTCAAATTCATAGACGTCAAGGCCAGCAGCAGCAATTCGCCCTTCCCCCAGAACGTTCACCAACTCTGCCTCGTCGATCAAAGCACCACGACCTGTATTCACAAGCACTGCAGTCGGCTTCATCAGACGAAAAGCGCGTGCGTCGAACATGTGTCGGCTCTGATCATTGAGCGGCGCATGGAGCGAGAGGAAATCGCTCCGTCGGAGAAGGTCATCGAAGGACACGAACTCGGCACCAAGCGATGTTTCTATTTCTGGAGCGACCTGATTGCGATTGAAATACACCACCTTCATGCCGAAGCCTTGGGCGCGACGCGCAACCGCTTGTCCGATCGCCCCCATCCCGACAATGCCTAGCGTTTGATGACGTAGTGGTTCGCCGAGCAACTGTCTCGGCGCCCACCCTGTCCACTCTCCCGCTCGAACCAGACGTTCTCCCGCCCCAAGATTCCGGGCGGCCGCGAGCAGCAGTGCCCACGCAAGATCAGCAGTCGCGTCGGTGAGGACGCCCGGAGTCGTCGTGACTTCGATTCCTCGCTGACGAGCAGCAGCAACATCAATGTTGTCGAATCCGACTGCGTAATTCGAAACAACCCGCAACAAGGGAGCAGCGTCAAGGACCTCGACGTCGATCCGATCACTCAACATGCACAAAAGGGCATCAGCCCCTTCGATTCCAGCGATCAGTTCCGCTCGTTCGAGCGGACGATCCTCATCGTTCGCCCGCACTTCGTAGCCCAAGTCGACGAGCAGGTCACAACCGGGAGCGGGCAATGGACGGGTCACAAAGACGACAGGAGCCATAGCCAACCGTGGCACAAATAACTCAGTTGCCCGTGGCACTCACCGGCGAGTCGACAAACACGACAGGAGCTTCGAACGCCGCACGCCGCGCAACACGGCGAAGCGCCCCCAGAACAGGACGACCAGCAACAAGGATGAAGATCGCAGAGAAAACAGCGCGAGGAATGTCGAATCCGAATGATGTCGTGATGTGGAATCCCCAGAATCGACGCAGATTTTCAGCGAGCGAATCTCCCGCCACATACGAAACAGTGGTGTCACCAGCGCTTACGAACGGCCAGAACCAAAGATTCATGACGAGCCCATACGCCAATGCAGAAATCGCGGCATACGTGGCCAACATCGCGATTTCGATTTTCCCACGTGCAGGAGGAAGGCATCCGGCAAAGAAACCAATCCATGCCGCTCCAAACATTTGAAATGGCAACCAGGGGCCGACTCCACCAGTGATCAACGCGCTCACAAAGAGTGTGAGAGCCCCGAGCACAAAACCGAATCCGCGACCGAAAACACGTCCCGCTGGAATCAACAGGAAGAAGACCGGTTCAAATCCAGCAACGCCGCCGCTCGGCAATCGAAGCACTGCTCCGCTAGCAGCGAGGACTCCGAGCAGGGCTACCGATTTCGCGTCAAGAGAACCATCGGCCAGTTCAGCAAGGATGACTCCGATCAAGAGCGGAATAAGGATGACAAAGATCCAAGGCGCATCGCTGCTATGAGACGAATCAAGCGAGGAACTCGCAGAAGCAAATAACGGCCAAGCAAACGCGACGATCCCGAGCGCAAACGCCGCGACTAGTAACACCCAAGACGTGAGTCCGAGACGGACTGCATCGACCCGAGATGGTGACGCAGCAGTCATGAGTAGGAACTATCGCTCGCAGCAGCAAGCGCCAGCTGAACTTCGTTCACTGTCAAAAGAGCAAGTGGAGCGAGAACCTTCGCGACCTGCGGTGCAAATACTGGCGAATGCACGACGACATCGCGAGCAGGGCCATCAGCGACGACTTCACCTTCGGCAAGGACGATGCATCGATCAGCAACGGCAGCAACAACTTCAACATCATGAGTAGCGATGACGACGGCATGTCCGTCGGCAGCGAGCTGAGAGAGAACTTCAACCAATCGTTGTTTGGCTCCGTAATCGAGTCCACGAGTGGGTTCATCGAGCAGCAGCAGTGGCGGTTCCGAGGCCAACACGATTGAGAGTGCGAGGCCGAGACGTTGCCCTTCCGACAAATCACGGGGATGAGTCGAAGCGTCGATTCCAGGGACAATCCGATCAAGCACGATTCGAGTGGTTCCGTGCACCAAGCCTGCGTCGCGGTCCGATGCGCTGCATTCCGCCGCAACAGTGTCGTGGTAGAGCAGTACACCGCTGTCCTGCGGAACCAGTCCAGCCACCCGAACGACATCGCGAGCCGAAAGGCGGTGAGGCACAGAACCCATAACCTGCACAGCTCCCGAAACAGGCTCTCGTAGTCCCACAAGATGATTGAGCAGCGTCGACTTACCAGCGCCGTTGCGACCCATAAGCGCAACCACTTCACCCGCTCGGAACTCGAGATCGACTCCACGAAGCGCGGTGATCGGACCATAAGAAGCCTGAAGACCGTCGGTTGTCGCGACGACGTCCCCAAGAGATCTGACTTTGCGACTGAAAACTGCAGTGTCGATCGATGCGAGTTGATCGCGAAGTGGGCCAGCGACTCGCCGTGCATCTCGAACCGAAAGTGGAAGTGGAGACCAACCGGCGAGACGGCCAAGTTCAACCACTGGAGGGGCCACAACTGATCCGCCAAACACTTCAGCCGGTGTTCCGACCACAACCGGGCGTCCGTCACCAGGCACCATCACGATTCGATCGGCGTACTGGACGACGCGTTCGAGTCGATGCTCAGCAATCAGCACTGTGATGCCAAGGTCGTGGACCAACCGCGTAAGGGCGGCAAGAACTTCCTCCGCTGCAGCTGGATCAAGTGCTGAGGTGGGCTCATCGAGAACGAGAACTCGCGGCCCCGCAGTGAGCACCGAACCGATAGCAACCCGTTGCTGCTGACCACCAGAAAGTGACGCAAGGGGACGATGGCGCAGTTCGTGCAAACCAAGCAGGTCAAGAATGTCTTCAACTCGTCGACGCATCACATCAGGCGCAACGCCAAGGTTCTCCATCGCGTAGGCCAATTCATCTTCAACAAAGTCAGTCACGAAACCGGCAGCCGGATCTTGCCCTACGACACCAACGACATCGGCGAGATCACGCGGAGCAACATCCGAAGTTGTTCGACCATCGATGACCACCGACCCGGCAAGGATTCCGCCGGAAAACCGTGGCACTAATCCGTTGACAGCGCGAAGCAACGTCGACTTTCCGGAACCGGTGACACCAACAACGAGGCAAAGTTCACCTTCGGGAACTTCGAACGAAACGTCAACCAACGTTGGGGTGGTTGCTTCGGGGTAGGTGATCGTGACGTGCTCAAACCGAATCATGCCGCCACCACCAGTGGTGCAGATGATGATGCGAGCGTCGGAGGATGCGGCGCAAACCAAGCAGGCAGCGCCGCGACGAGAAGCCCAATCACGGCGACGACAGGAACCGCAGGAACCTCAAGCGGATTCGTTGAGGGGCTTAGCGCGTCACCCATTCGCCCAACGAGGACG